>PLLM01000058.1 GCA_003141275.1 Phycisphaerales bacterium | reverse complement strand
CTTTTTCTCCTTGGGCTCTTTCGACTCCTTCGATTCGGCCGCCGCTTCGCCCTCCTCCGGCTCTTCCTTGGCCGCAGTTATAACCTCAGGAGCAGCAGGCATTTCGGCCTCAATCTCTTCGGTCGTCTTCACCTCAGCCACAAGGTGGCAGGTCGCGACAAGCAGCTCAGGCGAGCTTATCAGCTTTACCCCTTCGGGCAGCTGAATATCCTTGGCGTGAATCGCGTCGCCCAAAGCCATTTCCTTAACGGATACTACTATCCGCTCGGGTATCTGGGTAACACGGCATTCGACTTCAAGGTTGCCTGTGTGACTCTCGACCATTCCGCCTTCCTGAGCGCCCTTGGCGGCGCCTTTAAGCTCTATCAGGACGGTAACGCGGACCATTTCGGTAACATCCACGCGCATCAGGTCAACGTGAATGATGTCCGTGCCGAGATAGTCGTATTGCACTTCCTTGATGAGCAGGGTCTCATTCTTCTTGTCTATCTCGATTTCCATCAGCCGATGCCCGCGCTGAAGCCCTTCCCTGAAACTCTTGGCATCCAGAACAATTGAGACCGGCTCTTTTTTGTGACCATAAACCACGGCCGGGACTTGCCCTTTCTTACGCAATTTAGCTGCGTCCTTCGAACCCAACCCTTGACGAATCTCGGCTTTTAACACCAATGCTTTATCCATAACATCCTCACAACAAACCTAAGTTCAATACAACAATACCGGCCAGCCATCAATCGACTAATGAGCGCTGAATAAACTGCTGACTGACTCATTTCTGTGGATTCTTTTTATCGCCTCGCCGACCATCGCCGAGACCGTTAAAACCTTGACTTTCTTGAGCTTGCCGGCTTCGGCGCTCAATGGTATCGTATCGGTAACGACGATTTCATCGACGGGCGCTTTGCTCAGTTTTTCGACCGCGCCGGGCGCGAACACCCCATGCGTCGCGCCGACGCAGATTTTGCGGGCGCCTCGCTCCTTTACCAGCACCGCGGCGCTGCAAATGGTGCCCGCGGTGGTAATCATATCGTCGCACATAAGAACGTTTCTGCCTTCCACGTTGCCGATAAGCTCCTGTGCCTGCACCTGGCTGCCGCTGAGACGCCTTTTGTGAACTATCGCCAGATCGCCACCAAGATGCGAGGCGTAACGGGACGCTATTTTGATGTTGCCCACGTCGGGGGAAACAACCGTGAGATTCTCAATTTTTTTGTCGCGGAAATACTTGCTCAAAACAAGTTCCCCGGTCAGATGATCCACAGGTATATCGAAGAACCCCTGTAACTGCGGGGCGTGCAAATCAATGGCGAGAATGCGGTCTGCGCCGGCAGCGGTAATGACGTTGGCGACAAGTTTTGCCGTAATCGGCACCCGGCCTTCGTCCTTGCGGTCCTGGCGGGCATAACCAAAGTATGGGATAACCGCGGTAACTCTGTTTGCGCTTGCGCGTTTCAGACAATCAAGATAAATCAGCAGCTCGACGAGGTTTTCGTCAACGGGACTGCACGTGGATTGAATCACGAAACAGTCCCTGCCGCGCACGTCATCCTCGATGCGGATGATTTTTTCGCCATCGGGAAACTTCTCTATTTGGGCTCCCCCAAGGGGCACTTCGAGGTAGCTGCACACCGCTTTTGTCAGCGGCTCATTGCTGCAACCGGAAAACACCTTTATATGGTCATTCAAAAACATCTCTTACTCCTTATCCCCGGCGTCCGTTGCCTGTTTCCCGGCGCTCGACATTCGAGTACCCGGCTTCGAGTATAACGCCGTCGCCGATTTTCGCGCCGTTTTGCAGGTACGCAAACGGCCCGATTCGGCAGTTTTTGCCTATCACGACCTCGCCGAATATGCAGCAGAACGGCTCGATGACGGTGTCCTGCCCGATTTGTACCCTTGCGTCTATCCATGTATTGGGCGGGTCAACGATAGTAACGCCGGTTTCCATCAGGCGTCTCTGGATTCTTCGCTGCATAATCTTGCCGGCATCGCTGAGCTGCTCCCGGCTGTTGACGCTGACCGCCTCTTCCGGGCGGACTGCCGTAATGGTCACAACCTTATGCCCGCTCTCAATAATCATCGCCAGCGCATCGGTAAGATAAAACTCACCCCTGGCTTTATCGGGTTGAACCTGCTCGACATATTCAAAAAGAATCTTGTTATCGAAAAGATAATAGCTTGGGTTAACTTCCTGGATTTTCAGTTGTTCGGGCGAACAATTTGCGTGTTCGGCGATGCCCTCTATATTGCCATAGGAGTCGCGGACGATGCGTCCGTAGCCGGCCGGGTCTTCGAGAATCGCCGTGGCAAGCGTCGCGGCGGCATGTTCGGCCTCGTGCTTGGCGACAACCGTTTTCAGCGTCTCCGTCCGAATCAGGGGGCCGTCGCCGCAAAGCACCAGCGTCTGGCCCGCGAAATTCTTCAAGTGTTCCCTGCAGCACATCACCGCGTGGGCGGTCCCTTTCTGCTCGGGCTGAGTTACCCAGATTATATCGCCCGCGTCGCCGAATTGCGCCTTTACCAACTCGGAGTTAAAGCCCACAACGACGTACATCTTATCAACGCCGACTCCCCGGCAGGCGTCCAGCACGTAGAAAAGCATAGGCCTTCCGCAGACCTCATGGAGGACCTTTGGCATCTTCGTGTTCATCCGCTTACTGATGCCCGCGGCCAGAATTATCGCAACCCTTTGCATAACTGAAACTCAAAACTCAACAATACTATCCTTCGACGCAAAATGGTGAGCAAGGCAAACCCGGCGAGCCGGGATTGCCGCGTCGAACCACTACCCGGCCTGGACTCGAACCAGGAATGGAGGTACCAAAAACCTCTGTGTTACCGATTACACCACCGGGTATTTACTATTGATAATTTTCAACTGATTATTGATTATTTTCTTGCGGCAGACACATTCAAAGACCATTCGCCGCAAAATTATCAATTATCAATCATCAATATTCAATCCACGTTGTCACGGAGGCCATTCTCAAGTCGGCCTGACTGGACGCCGTCGGAGGCCTGAATCAACTATGCCGTGATACTGTTGACCCATACCGCCCCTTGCGACGGAGCTAATCGGGAGCAATATACCTTATCCGCCCCGCCCCGGCAAGTAATTTTTCAAAAAAGATGGGAAAAGGGGTCAGGCCCCTTTTTCGTTGGCATCTGCCGGCTGGGCGGGTTTGCCCTCCGCGACTTTCGTCATTTGGAAGGTCGTAACCGTATGCGTGGTAATCGGCTCAGAGGCCGGGGGCGGCCGAAGCATCGGGCCCTGGGCAACATATATGACTTTTCCTGTCGTATCCTCCGTCATTTTGCTGCTAATAATCCGGCCCGTGGTCTCTTCGATTTTAATCTGGCCGGTACCCCCGCCCAATATCTCCATGCTGCCCCCCACGGGAGATTCTGACGCCGGTGTGCTCAAAATAGGGACGGAAGCCGGCTTAATAACCAAATTGACATCCACAACAGCAATCCCGTCTTGGCTCCCGGAAGGGATGGCCAAGCCCACTGATTTGCCGGGATTTAGCCGGAAGGTCTTCTCAAAAACTATGTTCGCTTCCTCTACCTGCTCTGCCTTGGGATAGCCCGCTTCGGCGGACGACAGAATCTCGGTGCGGCTCCACGTTGCCCCTGGCTCGTTCGGCTCCGGGAAAATCCTAAATTGGTTTTCAAGCTCACGCCTGATTGTCGGCTCAGCAAACAACTGAGTAATACCCTGGACGGCTATGTCTGCGCCGGCAAAATTGCCCATCTTGGCTTTGGCAGAGGTAATAAGGGCCTGCAGACCATTAATTTTCTCTATCCGACCCTGCGGCGTTATACGCAAATATATTTCTTCTCCCATCGCCAGACGCAATGGCACCGCCCGCAGAGGTGTCTTCAACAGATTTGCGTCGGAATCGAAATCTACTTTCTGCTTGGCCGACCGCAGCTTCATAGTAACCCGCTTATACGTGTACTTGGCCCAGGCGCAGCCGCTATCATCGACCTCTTCTATATCAAAATCACATTCAAGCCGCGTGGTTTGTTCGGAAACCTGCTCGTTTCCGTCCACCACTCCCGCCATTTTCTGCTCGGCAACCGATACCAAAGAATACTTGTCGCCCGGCGAGAATTTGAACTTCAGCCCCCCCTGCTTAGTTTGCGCTAAGCAAGCTGAGGGGGCAACGGAGCAGAGCAGCAAACTTACGCAGAGAATTAAGAATTGAGAATTTAGAATTAAGAAATAGCACTCACGCCTAACGGTTCTAAATTCTTCCTTCTCAATTCTCAATTTTAAGTTCTTCATTCTGAATTCTTCTCCGTTCCTTTAGAGCCAAGCTGTCCGCAGGCGGCGTTTATGGTCTGCCCCATCTTCAGCCGGATGGTTGTCTCTATGCCGGCGTCTTTCAATACGCCTGCAAAACGTTCTATCGCCTGCCTGCCGCTGGGTTTCAAGCCGCAGCCAAGATACGGATTATACTCTATCAGGTTCACGTTGCACATAACCCCGCGCAGCCGTTTAACCAGCATCTGGGCGTGAAGAACCGTATCGTTGACGCCTTTTATCAGGCAATACTCGAATGTAACCCTGTTTCGCGTCGTGCGCTGATAACGCCCAATTGCCGCAAACAGCCGGTCCAGCGGATACTTCTTTGTAATCGGCATCAGCTTTTGCCGGATGGCGTCGGTGGGCGCGTTGAGCGATATCGCCAATCGCGGCTGGATGTCCTCCTCGGCCAATCGCTCTATCCCCTCAACAAGCCCGCAGGTGCTCATCGTCAAATGACGAATACCAATATGCCTGCCCGCCGAATTATTCAGTATCCGGACCGCGTCAAGCATAGCGTCATAATTCGCCAACGGCTCNNTTTCGGATTGTTGATTTCGGATTTTGCTGTCCATCGGGGACGAATCTGCCGAATCGTTACAATCCGCAATCTGCAATCCGCAATCTGCAATTACATTGACCTGGTCAACAATCTCGCCGGCGGTCAGGTTTCTCGCAAGGCCAAGCCGGCCGGTCGCGCAAAATACGCACCCCATCGCACAGCCCGCCTGCGTCGAAACGCATAACGTCCGCCGATCATCATCGAATAGCAATACCGACTCGATTCTTCCGCCATCCGACAACCCGAAAACGTATTTCACCGTCCCATCAGGGTCGGTCAGCTTGTCGGCAACCTTCAACTGGGAGATATAGTAACCCTCTTCGACAAGTTTGGCTCGAAAAGATTTACTCAGCGTGGTGATTGCGGAAATATCGGTTACGCCATGCGCCTGAATCGCGCTGAAGATATAGCCCGCTATGTATTTGGGCTGCCCCAGCCCCGTAACGAGACGCTCAAGCTGGGCAATCGTTTTTGATTTAAGGTCTTTTTCCACAGGTAGGGTATTTTACCAGAAAAAAGGGGTCAGGAGTCGTTTTTCTTATAGCGCTGGGCTAATCTTCCTCTTTATCCACGGCAGCATAGCCCTGCTGGCCCTCACTGACATAGGTCGTGTCGTCGGCCTTCTGTCCGCTGGCTTCCGAGGCCCTCTGTTTTTCCAACTCGTCTCGCAACTGCTCCCAGTCCTCGACGCCCATCATCACCTCGCGCGCCTGGCTGCCTTTGTATTCGCCGAGGACGCCCAGCGCGGCCATTTGCTCTATCATACGCGAAGCGCGGGCATAGCCGACGCCTAAGCGGCGCTGTAATAGCGATACACTGCCTCGCTTGCTGTCTAAAACAATCCGCACGGCATCGTCGAACAGTTCGTCTTCTATCATATCGGTTGTGTCCGCCTGACCAAGCTGTGTCAACTCGGGATGGAACTGCGGCTCCGCGACTTCCTTGAGGTGCTTGACCATCCGCCGAACCTCGTCGTCGCTGACAAATGTGCCCTGGGCGCGAATAAGGTCGCTGGTGCCTGGCTTCAAAAACAGCATATCGCCCTGACCTAACAGCGTTTCCGCGCCGTTCTGGTCGAGGATAATCCGGCTGTCCATTCTCGCCGCCACCCTGAAACCGATGCGCGTGGGCATATTCGCCTTAATCAGGCCCGTAACAACCGTCGCCTGCGGCCTCTGCGTCGCAAGAACAATATGAATCCCCACCGCCCGGCTCTTCTGCGCCAGCCGAACAATATGCGCCTCGATTTCCTTGGCCGCCGTCATCATCAAATCCGCCAGCTCATCGATAATTATCACGACATAAGGCAGCTTCTTGGGAATCTTCGCCTCTTCCTCGGGACTTGTCGGCTCAAACCGCCTTATGACTTCTTCGGTCCCCAGCGCGTTGTATTCGCCGATATTCTTGACGCGGGCCTCAGCAAGCAGGGCGTATCGCTCGTCCATCTTGATGGTTGCCCATTCGAGAATCTGAACCGCACGCCTCGTTTCCGTAACAATCGGCGTCATCAGGTGCGGTATCGTATTAAAGGCAGTCATCTCAACCATTTTCGGGTCGATGAGAATCATTTTCACTTCATCAGGCCTGCGGGTCAGCAGTACGCCGGCGATTATGGTATTAATGCACACGCTTTTGCCCGACCCGGTCGTGCCCGCAATCAGCAAATGGGGCATACTCGCCAAATCCGAGACCAGCGCCTCGCCCGAGGAATCCTTGCCCAAAAACAGCGGTATGGCCATACCTTCCGGCTTGCTGCCCGCCAGTTGCAGCATATCCTTCATACGCACGCGCTCTTTTTCGCTGTTGGGCACCTCGACACCGATGGTATGTTTGCCCGGCAATGGCGCGACAATACGAACCGCGCCCACACCCAGCGCACGGGCAATATCATTGGAAAGCGAGCTTATCTGGCTGACCTTGACGCCGGCGGCAAGCTGCAATTCGAACATAGTTACCACAGGCCCCGTCTCCGCGGCCACGACCCTGGCGGAAATATCGAACTCATTGAGCAGCCCTTCCAGCGCAACCGCCTTGGCTTTGACAACCTTTTCCTGCACGGAGGCAAATGTATGCTCCGGCTCATCAAGCAAATCTATGGGCGGCATAGTGTAATCATCATAGCTGGGCGGCTCGTATGGCTGCGTGGGCTTCTTCGGGGTCATCGGCTGCAACCTCGCCTGGGCGCCGGCAGGGGCCGGCTCGCCCTCTATTGGTATCGTGCCGTGAAGAGTAGATTCAACGTCTGAATCCGGCATCTTGTGTTCTTCCTCGGCTGCAACCCCGTGCGCAGCATCCCTTACGGGAGATAACGATGGACGCAACAATAATGTCTCTTGTTTTTTGTCTTCTGTTTTCTGCTTTAAGCTGAGCCGACGCCATATTTGACCAAGCGCCCTCGACTGCTCCGACCCTGTCAGCCACTTTGGCGCCGCAAAACCGAGCGTCTTGCGAATCACAAAACCAATCGCGCCAAAAAACACCGCCACAACCTGGTCGGCCAGCAATATCATCCCGACAACCCACAGCGCGCCGAGAAGTATGGCCGTCCCGAGAGTAGCAAAATGACCCTTCAAAAACTCCGCCGCCGCAACACCCAGCACCCCGCCTGAACCCGTCGGGAACCCGTATATGCCGTGCTGCGTAAAACAATAAAACGTCGTCGAGGCCGCGGTCGTTACCAGCACAAGACCTGCGCCCCGCAAAACCGGCTGGTCAATCTCAACATCTGCGACCTTGGCGACCGCGAAACAAAGACCGGAAATCAACACGATAAAAACACCGGGGCCGATGTAATACAGCAAATAATATGCAAATAACGCTCCCGCGTGGCCGCACCAGTTGGCCGGCGGCGAGTTGTTCGGATAGACAAATTTGCTCGGCCAGTCGCCTATATTAAAACTAAGACATCCGCAAAAAAGCACCAAAAGACCCGCCACAATAAGGCATTGCAGGGCCTTTATCTTCATCCTCTTGTCCTTCACCCGGCTCATATATAATAGCGTCCTATAATAAATAAAGTCCGTGAAAACAACAGCCGCCTATACTAAAAAACACAATTGATTTATCGGCAAGCTCACCATTTTCTATTTATGATTTATGATTTATTATTTTCGCTTTTTGTGTCCCTGCGGAACCCCAAAATCAGCGTCGTTGGTGTTAAATAAAAAATCGAAAATCATAAATTTATCCGCCTCAGGCAGATTGAAAATAAAAAACCCCGCGGCAAATCCGTTCACCGCAGGGCATAAAGACGCGTTTGTATTCTCTGCTTATTTTGGCTGAGACGCCGGCTTCGTGGGCTGTTTCATATTCTGCGACGGCGCCGGAGCCGGGGTCGGGGCATCAGGAATCCGGACCGCCACTCCCAGCCGGCCAAGCTCGCCGGCAACATCCGGCTGGTCAGGGTTTAGCTGGAAACTGCGAATAAAGTATTCTTTGGCGAGGTCCTTCTTGTTCTTGGCAAGGTAATAGTAGCCAAGTTGCCGATTTACCGTTGACGAATCCGGCGATGTTTTGAGGGCCTCCTGGTAACACTTCAAGGCATAATCATCAAGCCCACATTTCTCGAAGGCCACGCCAAGCGACAGAAGCTGTTCCGGTATCGAGGCCAACTGTGTCATATAACCATTGGCGACCCAATCAGCCCTCGTCCTGTCACCCTTGTCAAGCTGAAGCTTCACCATCGCGGCCTGGACTTCGCGGTATGCTGGATTGAAATTCAGGGCCTGGTTGTAATAGTACTCCGCCTTGGAGTAATCTCCAGCGGCGTGATATAACTGGCCCAGCTCAAAATGAACCGGCGGATTCTCCCATTTCTTGTCCAGCTCCTTGAGCAGCTCGGCCTTGTGTATATCGGCAGCGGCCCTGACGTTCTGGTCAACCCTGGCAGTGCTTGTATTACGACAGCCGACAACAAGCAATGCGCAGAGCATAGCCCCTGAAATTGTTACCCGCAGTTTAGCGTTCATTTTTCGCCTCCATGACTATGTCTACTGGATATTGGATACTCGATACTCGCTATTCAAGCATCGAACACCAACTGTATTTTGTCTAACTATAGATTGCTTTGCAAGAGAAAATTTTCCTCGAAATGCTAAATTTTTTTCCCCGTTACCGCAGAACAAAATTAAATATCAAGGAACTGGACTTCGAGGGCGTGGTCGCGGATGAAATCTCGCCGCTGCTCGACGTCCTCGCCCATCAGGATGCTGAACAGCCGGTCGGCCTCGCCCGCGTCATCGAGTTTGACGTTCAGCAGCGTCCGGGTGGCCGGATTCATCGTCGTATCCCAAAGCTGGTCGGCGTTCATCTCGCCCAGGCCTTTGAATCGCTTTATCTCGACGCCTTTACCGCCGATTTTCCTCACGGACGAGCCGATTTCGCCAAGCGAAGCAACATCAAAGCTTTCCTCGGCGTTTGTCAGGTGGAATTTAGTCGCCATCGCCTCGCCGCTGACCGCTCTTTCGGCTTTGAGGAGGAAATCTTTAAGGTCCAGTCCGAATTCTTGCTTGAGCTTTTTCGCCGATTCATTGACTCTGGCTACTTCGTGCAGTTCTTCCGCCGCGAAGGTTTCTTCTTCGTCCGCCTGTTCGTCTTTCTTTTTGCGGCCCTTCAGCGCATCGACGCGTTTTGTGAAATCATCCTTGTCGTGGAATACCTCGTCCTGTCCTTCGCCGTGGATGCGATACATCGGCAGCCCTTTGCCGTTGCCGTATTTCTGGATAAATTCCTCAAACTTGATGCCTCTTCTGGCAAGCACGGCGATACACCGCTCCATATCAACGAGAATCTTCACCAGTTCGGCCAGCCGGGCTTCGGCAACTTTCTGTTCTTTTGCGCCCTTTTTACCGATGCCGTCTCTTATCGTAAGCTCGGTTCCCTGCAGGCCGCGGTCAACTAATCGCTTGTGCATAATCGCCTCAGTCAGAATGTATTCCGATTTCTTCTGACCCTTAGCGTGGACCTCATAAAGAGGCGGCTGGGCGATGTAAATCATCAGCTTATCGAACAGTTGCGGCATCTGCCTGAAGAAAAACGTCAGCAGCAGTGTGCGTATGTGCGCGCCGTCGATATCCGCATCGGTCATCAGGATAATTTTTTCATACCGGCACTTTTCAATATCGAACTCGTCGGCTCCAATTCCCGTGCCCAGCGCACATATCAGTGTGCGTATTTCCTCGTGCGCGAGGACTTTTTCGAGCCGGGCTTTCTCGACGTTGAGAATTTTACCTTTCAGGGGCAGTATCGCCTGGATATTCTTGTCCCTGCCGCCTTTGGCGGAACCGCCTGCGGAGTCACCTTCGACCAGGAATAATTCCGTGCCCGTTCTTTCCCTGTTGGCACAATCCCAGAGTTTGCCGGGCAAACTTGAGCTGCTGAGCGCGCCTTTGCGTCGAGTCAGCTCACGGGCCTTGCGGGCCGCTTCTCTTGCTGCCGCCGCCTGGATTGCCTTGCTTAGTATTCGCTTGGCCTCCGCCGGATGCTCTTCGATATAATGGCCTAATTGCTCGTTAACTACCGTCTCGACAAAACTCCCGACTTCCGGGTTGGTAAGCCGGACCTTGGTTTGCGCCTCGAAATGCGGGTCCGCAAGTTTCGCCGACACAATGGCCGTGAGTCCTTCTCTGAAATCCTCGCCTGTCGCGGCCTCATCGCCCTTTATCAGGTTGTTCGCCTTGGCATAGTAATTCATTGTCCGCGTAAGCGCAGTTTTGAAACCCGAAAGATGCGTCCCGCCGTCGATATTGCGGATGTTATTGGCAAAAACAAGAACGTTCTCCGCATAACCCGTGTTGTACTGCAAAGCGACTTCGCAGCTTATCATTGCCTGCTTGTCTTCTTTGGATAAATAAATCACGTCCTTGTGCAGGACCTCCTTGCCCTCATTGAGGTGTTTTACAAACGCGCGGATACCATCTTCAAATTTGAAGACGTCTTTTTTGCGGTTTCTTTCATCTTTAAAAGTAATTTGTATGCCGGCGTTGAGATAGGCCACTTCGCGGATA
Source organism: Phycisphaerales bacterium (assembly GCA_003141275.1). Classification (GTDB taxonomy): domain Bacteria; phylum Planctomycetota; class Phycisphaerae; order Sedimentisphaerales; family Anaerobacaceae; genus Fen-1362. The sequence continues at coordinate 13,360 of PLLM01000058.1, read as the reverse complement.
CGTTTGACAAGCGTATCATACTGGAACTCGCCGTCGCCGAAAATTTCCTCATCGGGCATAAACGATACGCAGGTTCCCTGTTTTGTTGTTGGGCCGACCTCGCGGACACTGCCCTTGGCGATACCTCTTCGGCATTCGAAGTGATAGCTCTTGCCATCCCTGAATACATCGACTTCGAGCCATTCGCTCAGGGCATTGACGACACTGACGCCTACGCCGTGCAGGCCTCCCGCGACTTTATAACTGTCGTGGTCGAATTTTCCGCCCGCATGCAGCGTGCAAAGAACGACCTCAAGCGCGCTTTTCTTGGCTTCCTTGTGCATCTCGACCGGAATACCCCGGCCGTTGTCCTCGACCGAACAGCTCCCGTCGGCGTTTATCTGGATGCTGATTTTATCGCAATAGCCGCCCAGCGCCTCATCAATCGAGTTATCCAGAACCTCGTAAATAAGGTGGTGCAGACCGCCCACGCCGCGGTCGCCAATGTACATATCTGGGCGTTTGCGGACCGCTTCAAGCCCGCCTAAAATCTTAATATTGCTTGCATCGTATTTATGACTTTGCATACTCGAATCACTTCTCCTCGCGCTTAACCTGCAAGCGTGATTTTAATTGCTCTTAGCTTTGCCTGGGGGCATTCACGCCGCAGATGCTCAACAAGCTGGTGGCTGCTGATACGCAGCTCATACATATACGACGGCGAATCGACCTCGACCGTAAGCTGGCCGGCCGACAGGTCAACCACCCGGCAATGCTGCACCATTTCGGGCGGCAACAGTTGCGCCCAGACCTCGCCGAGCTGATTGGCCGCCTCGTAACGCTGCGATATCCCCGTGTGGCGCGGCTCCATCATCCTCACCAGCGCGTCCGCCAGCGGGGTGGGTTCTGACCGGCGCCTAAATTGTGTTTTCGCATCCATTCGACAATCCCTTGTGAAGGCCTACGAAAGATTTATCGGCATTAGCACGTGCAGGAAATTAGCCCCTGCCTTGATAAGCCCTGGCGTGTCCGACTGGCCCAGCTCAAGCTCAAACTGCGGCTCGCGAATAACGCGAATTGCTTCGGCCAAAAACTGGGGATTGAATCCGATTTCTATCGGCTCGCCTTTATACTCGACGACGACTTCCACTTCGGCATCACCCGTTTCGGGCGCCTTACCTGAAAATACCAGCTTGTCCTTGCTGACGGCCAATTTTATGCCCCTCGATTCCTCGCTGGTCAACAACGCCGCTCTTCTTACCGCACTAAGCGCAACGTCGGTTTGCAGTGTGATTTTTTTCTGGTAGTCGGCAGGAATAATATCCTCGTACTTGGGGAAGTTGCCCTCGACGAGATTGGAGCACACAACAACATTTCCGCAGGCAAACATAATCTGGTTGTCAACTAATTTAACAGCGACTTTGTCCTTTTCGCCGCCGGTGAGCTTTTCCAGCAGCGACATTGTCTTGCCCGGCACAATTGGTTTTGCGGCAATAGCTTTTTCGCTGGGGTTGGAGGCAAGGTTGACCCTGCTGCGCGCCAGCCGGCGACCATCGGTCGCGACTAAGGTTAATTTCTTTCCCTTTATTTCCCACAGCACGCCGTTTATCGCGTAGCGGGTGCTTTCCTTGGCGGTCGCGAAAAGGCACTGCGATATGCCCACCCGCAAACTCTCGATGGACACCTCAATGTCCGGCTCGCCTTTGAATACCGGCACCGGCGGATATTGCGATGCTTCCTGGCCATAAATTGAGAAGTGACTGTCTGCTCCACGAATCTCACAAAGGCCTTCTTTGGACGCGAGCATCAGCGTCTCATCGGTGCTTTCGCGCACCACGGCGGCAAGTCGGGCCGCGGGCACAACAACCTGTCCCGGCTCTTTGACATCAACCGCGGGCAGAAGGTAATTAATCCCCACCTCCATATCCGTGCCGTATATCCTCACCCCGTCTTTTGCCGCATCTATTTTGACGCACCGCAGAATCGGCTTTGGTGTCCGGTCCGGGACTATCGTGGTTAATAATGTGAGCGCCTGGCTTAATCCTTCCCTGTTAAATTGTACTTTCATTTGCGTGCCCCTCTTTTATTAGTCATCCCTTGTTCTTTATTGTTGTCCTTTATCAGGCGTTTATCTTAAGTTAGAATAGGATACAGAAAAACAGACCAACTCTCAATGAATTTCGAGTTTTATTTTGCCTGTTTTTGAGTTTCGAATAGATTTTATGCAAGGAGGTAGAGTTGTTATTTTAATTATAATAGAAGAGATCTTTAGTAACAGAATTCATAAAGCCGGTGAATTTGTTAGCATTATTGTGCCGGAGGGCCATTATCTGTTATTGGCCCGATAGATACGCGCCAAGGGGGCACAAAAAGCGACGGTGGATAAGTTGTTACTTTATGCCCGCTATCGCCCCTGATTCCACAAATTCCGGCGCGCGGGAATTTATTTCTTGGGGTTCGTGTTACCGATTTCAACCATTCTGCTGGCAAGAGGGCTTCAATTTTGGTTGCCGCGGCCGAGTATCCACCATGTTATTTCGCCGAGTCCAGCAACTCGGTACCAAATCACCCGAGCGCCGAACAGTAATATGCCGCTTTGGCCCTATAATCATCAAGGGCCAGCGGGTAAGATACGGGATGGCACAAGGGATCGCATCTTACCCATTTTGCCATTGACAAAAGGGCCTGTCGAGTGGTATAATGAGGGCTGTTCAGTAACGAATCCCGATTGTTCGCGACTGTGCGTCGAGCTTGCGGGATAGCTGCGGGGAATATATAATGAGAAATAGAATTACTGTAAGCTTGCTTGTTGTTCTGTTGCTGTCGCTGGTAGTATTATCGACGGGTTGCGGCCTCTTCAATGAGCCGGGTAAGACCCCTGCCCAGGTAAACAGAGACCACATCCGGACGCTTCGTATTAATCAGCAGGAGATGATGGCTGACATCGACCGGACGCTCGACTTGGACAGGCCCAGCAGGTTAACAGACAAGCGGCTGCCGTAAAAACACATATACGCAGCGCGAAGAACAAAGGACGCAAGGATGCAGACCCTTATTGATTACTTCCGGCGAGTCGCCAACTACGACTGGTGGGTCGTCAGCATTGAGTTGTTTCTCATCGGGATTGTTGTTTACTGGGCGGTGGATTTTCTTGAAGGCACACGCGGCGAGCGGCTTTTCCGCGGCGTCACATATGTCCTCATCGCCGGCGTCCTCATCCTTAATCTCGTTTCCGAACGTTACCATTTCGAGCGTCTCGAATATCTCTACAAGGGCTTCCTTATTGCCGTTCTCGTTATCGCGGTTTCGGCATTTCAACCCGAGTTGCGACGCGCCCTTATGCGATTGGGGCAATCCGCGGGCGGCGGGTTCCTTGTCGGCTCCTCGCGCCAGGTAATGCGCACCGTGGAAGAAATCGTCAGTGCCGTAACCGAGCTGGCCGCGTCAAAAACAGGCGCAATAATAGTTATCGAAAGGCGCGTAGCGCTGGGTGAGTTTATCGAAACAGGCGTCCGCCTGGATGCCAATGTTACCGCCGAACTGCTCAAAACCATTTTTTACCCCGGCACAATCCTGCACGATATGGCCGTCGTCATACGGGGCGACATAGCCGTTGCCGCGGGCGTGCAGTTGCCTTTGGCCGAGCCCGGCACAGTCAATGGTTTCGAGTTGGGGTCAAGGCATCGGGCCGCGATAGGCATAACCGCCGGCTCCGACGCCCTGTGCATAGTTGTAAGCGAAGAAACGGGAATTGTCTCTTTGGCCAGTGACGGCAAGATCGTCCGCAAACTCACCGCCGACGAGCTTCGCGACGCACTGACCGGTGCTATCCGCTCACAGGCGACAAAAACTAAAAAAACTAAATCCTGAACAGATGAGGTTTGTCTGACGAAACAATGATGAAACGGCGAAGATTGAGAAAAATAGCGGCTACGTTGGTTTTCACCACGCTGATATGGGTCTTTGCGGACCTGGCGCTCGATGAGGAGCTTACCGTCTCCAATCTCAAGCTCAGTGTCGCCAAATCCGTAAACCCGGCGCTTTGGGTTACGTTCTCCGGCCAGTCGGCTGTCACGCTGGAAAAGGTCGTCCTCAAGGGCTCCGCACGCAGAATTGCCGAAGTACGCCAGCGGATAAACGCCGGAAGATTTATCCGCGAGTTCTATTTCGACCCGGAACACGAAAAAATGACCGCGCCAGGCGACCACCCGCTCAATGTCGCCGAATTCCTCAAGGGCCCAGACGGCGTCCAGCAGCTCGGACTCACCGTCGTCTCAGCCGAGCCCAACTTGCTCACTGTCGGTATTGTTGAACTGCAAAAAAAACAGGTAGCCGTCCGCTGCCTCGATGACAACCAGAACCCCCTCAGGGTTGCCAGTATCGAGCCGGCCCAGGTTGAGGCCTTCGTGCCCGCCGAACGCGGAGGAGCCGCCCTCGAAGCCAGGGTGACGCTCAGCAAAAGGGAAATTGAACAGGCGCGCCTCGCTCCGATAGAAAAAACGCCGGTAGTCGAGCTTGCGCCGGGCCAAACCAGGGAAGCCGCCTCAAGCGTCAAAATAACCCTGCCCAAGGAACAGGAGCGTCTCCAGGAATATCTCGTTACCAGCGTCCGCCTTGGCGTATCGCTCAGCGCAAACCTGGAAGGCAAATACAAGGTCGAACTTGTTAATCCTGAGGTGGTTATGGGTTCCGTCGCAATCAGGGCGACGCCCGAAGCCAAACGGGCATACGAAAATATGCGATACCACGTCATTCTTGAAATAGACGACAGCGATAAAGACAACCGTCCCGACAAATCATCACCCGCCGCCGGCGAACCAGTGCCGGAAATCCGCAGGGACCTCATTTACAATTTTCCTCCGGAATTTCTCCGCAAAGATGAAATTACCCTCAACCAGTCGCCGGTACAGGCGAGGTTCCGGCTGACGCCGACTACCGCCGAAACACCCGCCGGCGTGCCAGCGCCGCCGACACAGCCCGCCCAGAACTGACCTCCTCCTGCCTGATAAGCAGGGAAATCCTTTCTGTATTTGACCGCACCCGGTTACCATTTAGCCCCAACAGGTTTTTTGGAGGGCCGTAAAGATGCTTAAAATCCGGGGTCTGCGATGGTACATAGCAATAATGCTGATGTTTGTTACAATTGCGTTTCTCGACTTGATAGGCGCAGCGATTCTCTGGACTCTCATACGCGAGCCGAAAGCAGAAACGCCTTCGATAACGGCATAGGCAGTTGACTTTTCTGGTCCTTTGCGGCATAATGGTCGTAGATAAAGTTATGCATGCTTTAACCCTGATAATTGTAACTTTACTTCTGTTCGCCATAGCGTACAGGTTTTACGCTAAGTTCATCATCACTAAAGTCCTCGTTTTCGACCCTAATCGTCCCACGCCTGCCCATACGCTGCGCGACGGCAAGGATTATGACCCCACGAACCGGTATGTTTTGTTCGGGCACCACTTTGCGGCCATAGCCGGCGCAGGCCCCCTCGTCGGCCCGGTTCTTGCTGCGCAATTCGGATACCTGCCGGGGGTCCTGTGGATACTCATCGGCGCAGTCCTCGGCGGTGCGGTCCACGATATGGTTATTCTTTTCGCCTCCGTCCGAATGAACGGCTTATCGCTTACGCAATTGGCCAAAGAGCATATCAGCAGGCCCGCCGGCATTGCCACGGCGTTTGCGGTTCTGTTTATCATAATCACTGCCTTGGCGGGCCTCGCACTTGTGGTCGTCAATGCGCTGGCCGAAAGCAGTTGGGCGACCTTTACTATATTTATAACCCTGCCTGCCGCGCTTCTCGTCGGTCTGTATATGTATAAAATTCGCCCCGGCAAGATAGTCGAGGCCTCACTGGTTGGCGTTGTAATCGTTGTTTTGGGCGTCGTATTTGGTGAGCCGTTGTCCCACACAAGTTTCGGCTCACTGTTTCTTTTTTCCAAGCCGTCGCTGTCGATAATCCTGCCCGTTTACGGTTTTATCGCCTCTGTGCTGCCCGTATGGCTGCTGTTGTGTCCCCGTGATTATCTCAGCTCATATATGAAAATCGGCACAATCGGACTTCTTATCGTCGGCATATTTGTGGTCAATCCGGTTATACGAATGCCCGCGGTGACTGCGTATATCCACGGCGGTGGGCCAATCATCCCCGGCAAGGTTTGGCCCTTCGTCTGTATTACAATCGCCTGCGGCGCCATCAGCGGTTTTCACAGTTTAATCAGCTCAGGCACTACGCCCAAAATGATAAACAGCGAAGCCGACATCCAATTTATCAGCTACGGCTCGATGCTGGCTGAGGCGGTGGTTTCGATTATGGCGATTATTGCCGCGACGGTAATGATTCCGGGCGATTATTTCGCGATAAACGTCTCACCGGAGGTCTTTGCCAAGCTGGGGCTGGCTACCGAGAAGCTGGCTGACATGGAAAGAATGACCGGCGAATCGCTTGTCGGAAGGTCCGGCGGCGCGGTCTCCCTGGCTGCAGGTATGTCGCTTATTCTTTCGGCAATACCGGGGATGAAGCACCTGATTGGCTACTGGTATCACTTCGCGATTATGTTCGAGGCGCTGTTTATTTTGACAACCGTTGACGCGGGCACGCGAGTGGCAAGATATATCCTTCAGGAATTACTCAAGGTCGTTCACCCCAAATTGGGCAGCTCCACCTGGATGCCGGCGGTCCTGCTCAGCGGCGGCGCAATCAGCTTTCTCTGGGGGTACCTCGTTTATAACGGCGACATATCCACCATCTGGCCTTTGTTCGGCGTCGCAAACCAGCTCCTCGCGACGCTGGCGCTTTTCATCGGGACGGTTTTCATTCTCAGACATTCCCACAGGTGGGCTTATGGCCTTATCACCTTTTTGCCGGCGTTATTTATGGGGGTAACCACCTTTGTCGCAGGCGTCGATAATATCTTCAATAATTACCTGCCCAAGCATAACTTCCAGGGAAATCTCAAGGTCGTGCTGTCGATTGTGATGCTTGTGCTGGTGGTAATTATTTTCTTCGAGGCGATGAGAAAAATCTGGTGGTTCTATAAAACCGGCCTGCAAAATGCGACAGAGACCTCGCCGACAGACACCCCGTCCGCACTTCCCATGGATATCCCGGATTAGTTTTTTTGAAAACGACGACAAAATATTAATACGGAGAACAAAAAAACAGTAGCCGTTCCCATTATTCCCGGATATGAACCTGTTATGAAAGGTAACCCCTATGTATGGTATATTTGGTATGTCCCGTGCCGCAGATATCGTCTCGGACTATTATGCTGAAGTCGATGCCGCACATGCTGAGAGTAAGGCCACGTCGCTCGAATTTAAAGTCCATGTGCTTGAAGCCCATCTTACCAAGGCCATGATTATCAACGAAACCTTGTGGGAAATCATGAAAGAAAAACTGAACCTCACTGATGACATTCTTGAAGACCAGCTCGGTAAGGTTGACCTTCGTGAAAGCACGTCAAAGGAATGTCCCAAATGCCACCATATGATTGCTCCGCATCACCCGATTTGTATCTATTGCGGTCAAGTCATTGATAACTCAATATTTACATAAGAAGAGAGCGATTCATCCTGGTCTGCTCCCAGAAATTTGATCCAGTTTTAGTGAGAGGATAACCGGGGAAAATATGGGGATTCTGGAAGAACGGCCTGCAAAACGCGACAGAGACCTCGCCGACCGAAACCGCGTCCGCACTTCCCTTGGATATCCCCGATTAACATCGAGTGGAACCTCAAATCCTAGGCACAAGATAGTCAAAGATGCTCTGAGGCGATCATGGTTATTGATATGGGCTTTTTCTTTTTAAACTAAAAAAACGTCCTTAGCACGACCTTACTAAAACATCGTTAAATTGTTTCGATAGTTTCTTTAGCCAACGTTGATTTACGCCTATGAACGCTACCTTTAGTTCTTGTTCTTCAAGTTCCCGTTCTAGTTCTTCGATGTAGATACCCTTATCCCTCACTACGCGCCGGCCTATATTGAGATAGGTTGGGGCACATGCAGGAGAAAATTCCACGCCCACTATTGCCAAGGTTTGGCAACCCGCAAGTGATAGTTTTTTCATATATCCCACTTGTTCTTTGGCTATATGCGAGCATATTTCGCGAAGACCGTTTTCTTCATACCACTTCTTTCCATGCAGATTTCGGCCAAGCCCCCCTGCTGCGCATTCAACCTCCGGACAAGGCATTTGAAAGATGTTAATATTGTTATCCATGCAGAACTGCACAACTGGTTTCACAATTGCAGCGGATGTTTGCGCCAAACCCCGAGCAACTACGGCCTGAGCGAGAAGGCAGTGAGATACAAAGATACATTTACTCGACAGATCTGATGTGTATTCTTTCAAATGCTTATGGTACCCATCAAATGCTCAGAAAGAAGACGATTGCGCTCAGATAATTGCCAAGGCAAAGGCACAACATGAATTCCGAAATCTTCGATAGCTTTTCTTAGATAAGAATCCATCAGGCGTGCGAAACAGACCTTTTCAAGAGAAGCATTCATGTTAACTGGCCAACTATCCCATAGGCCTAGATAGAAAATCGTGTCAAACAGCTTCGTTTGATTAATTGCCTCTTCAATGATGCTTGCATTTTTTTTGTTTGAGCGGTCTTCGGCATAGAGTGTGAAGGCCAGAATGTCCAGCGGCGTTCTATCGAATAATTGAATATCCTTTTGGTGCCCATAGGTTAACATCTTGACCTGCTCAAGCATCCATTGCGAACCTTCGAGTGTTTGTTCTCTACCCATCGGGAACGGGCACTTAGCTACAAGAGGAGATAATGAAACCGTTTCGATACGAAGTTTGGGATGCTCAATCACAAATCGTTTTATGGTTTCTGTCTTCCCGGTCCAGTTGGTACCAGATAATCCTATGCGAGTCATCCGTTATCCCTTCTCACACGCAATAAAAGAGTACAAAGGCACTTTCCCTGTTCGCAAGATATTTGAATTCATTCCGACTTTAACTTTTTGTTCATAATCGGCCATATCAATGAACCAGTCAACAATTTCTACGATACGAAAACCAACTTTTATGCAATTGTTTATGTAATCTGGGAATGGGCGGTAGAAATATGTCAGCGGGCCCGCGATACCGCCTATCTTCAACTTTTCAATCTTGAAAGGCGTCGATAAATTGCTGCCGATTACGAAATCTCCGTTTTTGTTAGGTTCCCCCGTTCTGTAGAAATACGGATGCACCAGGCTTATGACCATTTTGCCCCCCGGCTTTGTGACCCGATACATTTGCTGTAGCGCAATGTCCAATTCCTTCATCCATATCAATAATAAACTTCCAGCAACAACATCGAAAAAGTTGTCTGCATAGGAAAGAGACCGAACATCTTGAATTTCGAAGTTCCATTTAGGCGAAATATCCGGCTGTTCAACGATATCACATGCATACCCTTCTTTGGGTCTGAGGGCATCCAGAAGCCATCCGTTTCCAGAGCCGATATCTAACAGCCGTGAATCCTTACAATCTCCTATTAATCGAATGAGATTCGGTTTTAAACCGTGCGCCCTTAAGTAATAGGAGTCTTTGCTGTGATCGCAGACGAGGTCTGAGTATATCCTTGTGGCTCTGGGCCAAGTTTCCCAACAGGGCGATTGAGTTATCGCAGATTTAACATTCTGGATTACAATATTTTTGCTCATTAGTTCACCTCACGGCAGGAGCGAAACGAGTCTTACTCAAGCCGCTCTGGTAACAATAATCCGACCACATCCTCATACAAAGTCCACAGGTGGACTTCTCAGACGCCTTCATATATTCTTCCGGCGTAAACCACGCTGAATTTACATAATACCTCGGATTTAATGCCGGCTCATGCCTTAACTCAATCTGATAAAGATGGAGGGTAACAGGAACGTTCATCGGGTTATCAGAACAGCGGGCCGATTTAAGATAATGGATAAGTTTGACAGGCACTCCGCCAATCCGCTCTTCGGACATCTTTTCCATAATTTTTTGGGCGGACTGTAAATCGGTAAAATCTGGCAATTCTTCGGGAGTGAACTGAATCGATAGTAAACTCCATACGTTTGGGTAATTTTCCATCAGACCAGACCTCTTGACGTAAAACGTCCGGCCATCTTTGAACCAAACACCAATAACCGCTTCTATATTCTTTGTTAATGTTTCCATCATGTTTCTCTTATCGTTATTATTCAACCACACCCGAGCCATTATCAGGGGTGCCCCAATGCTCGGCTTTAGTAAGCTCATATAGAATATGTAAGAGCTCTTTACTTTGTTCTGTATTAGTAAACACGCAAGCATTAAAAGCTTTACCATGCTCTGTCGTACTTGACCTGTAAAGAAACTTAGACGGCGTTCCTAAGGCCTTCATCATAGTACATGTGACACCATCAAGTTTGCTTTCATAGCGGAAGTGCCCCGATAACGCTTGAGAAAGATCTGCGTCTCCTGCGAGAGATCTATCGACAACCGCTTTTGTTCTACGGCTGACCAACTCTAGATTACCTTCTTTGGCCAGTTTTATTATTTGGTTTTTTATTTCTTTGTTTTGACTTAGCCAATCAAATGACCCAGCAAAGATTGTAACATGTTCTGCTGTTCGATAATGTTGAAGCATCCATTCTAAATCGTCCTTTCCCTTTTGCGTTATTGGACTAGCTTCTATTCCTAGCTCCTGCTGAAGTTTTCGTCGAAGATTCCTCTTGTACAACCCTGCTTGGACTACTGTTCCTACTGTTACAACAAAAGCAAAGGCCGCGATCATATCCGAAACAAGTGCTGAATACTGATTGACTTCAAGTTGTGTTGCTGCGCTGCCAAATAATAATCCAAAAATCAGATCTGGCCACCATCTCCATGTTTCAAGAGGTCCCTTGCTAAATATCAAACATATATGTGTGGCGACGAGTGTGACTACAGTGAACGCCCATAAGATAAGCACGAGAAGAAGAAGCCAATATGCTGTGCCTAATACACGCCTACAGACGCTACATATGCGGTCTCGCAGTGACATAAGCGACCTCCAGTTATCCATAACTAGGTTGCTTAATTTCCCATCGAGCAGAAATCATATTAAGATTAGGCGAACCTCATTACGATATTTTGATTTTATTTCTTGTTGCTATTTTTTTTGTCTCCTTGCCCTGTACCAATATGGAGAATGGCATTTTGGATTTGGACAAGCCACAGGGACCACAGCGAGGTCTTTCGGCCTCCATTCATGTCCGCACCGATAACACTTATGTCCTTCAATAAGAACATGCGCGCCAGCTCTTTCGATGTCTTTTTTTCTTGTTCTTTCCAAGGCTATCTATATGGCTTAATATAATATGTTAGTATTAATATTACAAGAATAATATTTTTTAACTATGTTATTTTAAGTAATATACTTATCGGCCAGTTTCGTTTGTGGAAGCACCTTTTTTCTGGCGCTTTTTTGCTCATTTTGCACTTTTTCGTGGTTAAGCCACACCTCCATTTTCAACTCAAAAACGAACTGGCCTTCCTCTGCCCCCCACACAAAAACGAGGGGCAAGTAGGGGCAAGTATCGTTTTCAGTGTAATAATGAGGGTTTTTTCTTTAAGCCGAAGGGCAAGTTGCGTTTTTAGCTTAAAAATGAGGGTCTAATTAACGTTTACGCGGCAGTCGGTGTTTGCCTTTGCCCTTGGGTTTTCTGACTGGTTCGGGCGTCGGTTCGGATTCCCTGTGTGCCCGGACAAACAGCCGAATAGGCACTTCGGCTATGGGCAGCAATTAGCGTCCCGTTTTTCTTCGTGGTAAAAAACAGCGTCACCTGAGTAATCTGTGGTTGAAAAAATGAAGAAGGAAATAATAATTCATCTTCACGGTAGCAAAAAAGCAGTTATCGAGGAATACTCGATAACTGATTCAGACAGCAACTACCGAGGAATTCTCGGTAGTTCAAAAAGAAGGGCAAATGTTTGAAAATAAAAGTGTGCCCCAAAAAGGCAAGAAGAAAAAAAGAACAAATTAGGCCGTCCCGAGCTTAGTCGAGGGGAGCTTGTCGAAAGAAAAAGGGGCCTGGCCCCTTTTTCGTCTTAATGTTTACGTGATTGGCGAGGTTTGCCTTTGCCCTTGGGCTGCCTGATGGGTTCCGGCGTTGGTGAGGTTTCCCTGTGCGCCCGAACAAACAGCCGAATAGGCACTTCGGCTATGGGTAATAAATCGCTTAGTTGGCTAACGACGAATCGGCGATAGTTCTCGTCGAAGAGTTCCGGCTTGTTGACGAACATAAGAATCGTTACGGGATTGATTGCGACCTGCGTGGCATAATAGATTTTCGGGCTGCCTATTTTCGAGGAGCCGGCCTGCGTTTCCTTTATGGCCTCGAACGCCCTGTTGAGTTTTCCCGTCGATATCCACGTCGTCGCCTGTTTGAAAAGCTCGGCAGCCAGGTCGAGAACGCTTTTGACGTTTTTGCCCTCGCTGGCGGTCGTGAAGGCAATCGGGGCGTGCCTTAATCCCGGCAGCAACTTCGTCAGGTAATCTTCGTATTGCCCGGTATCCGCGGAGTTTTTCGCCAGGTCCCATTTGTTGACGACTATTATGCAGGCCTTGTTTTCTTCGGCGATTAGCTGCGCGAGTTTCTTGTCTGGCTGCGATACGGGCGTCGTCGCGTCAATCATCAGCAGCACCACGTCCGCCCGGCGAACCGAGCTTGTCGCGCGGACAAAACTGTAAAACTCGACATTGTCGGCGAGTTTGCTCTTTTTCTTTACGCCCGGCGTATCGATGACGACGATTGTTTGGCCGTCTTTTTCGAACCGGATGTCAATCGCGTCACGCGTTGTGCCGGGCGTTTCGCTGACAATCACGCGGTCGTCGCCGACGATGGCGTTGACAATCGAGCTTTTGCCCGCGTTCCGTTTGCCGACGATGGCTATTTTCATTACGGGTTCGGTCGGCCTGGCCGATTCGACAATCTTCAGCCGGTCGATGATTGTGTCCAGCAGCACGTCTTTGTTGATGTTGTTTTGGGCGGAGACGCACAGGAAATCGCCGAAACCCAACCTGTTGAACTCGCCCACCTCTGAAAATTTGCTTTCTGTGTCGGCCTTGTTCGCCACGCCGAGTACCTTGAGATTGTGTTTGCGAAGAAGCCGTGTTATCGTCTGGTCTAATGACATTATCCCGTCGCGGATATCGACCACGAACAGGACGAGATCGGCCAAGTCGATTGCCCGCTGAATTTGCTGATGGACGTCTTTTTCGAGGTGGTCCGCGTCAACGATGCCGTAACCGCCCGTATCGACAAGCTCGAAATAGCAGTTGCTTCTCTCGATGATTACGCTGACCCTGTCGCGCGTAACGCCGGGCGTCGGCTCGACAACGCTTATCATCCTCCTTGCCAGGGCGTTGAACAAACTG
>PLLM01000083.1 GCA_003141275.1 Phycisphaerales bacterium | reverse complement strand
ACGCCGCGAACGATTTGATACGGTATTTTGCTCCTGATAAATGCCTCTTCGAGTGCCCTGCTCTGTGCGTTGACGCGATAGAAAATGGCGATATTGGAAAGGAATGTCCCCTCGTCAACCAGTCGCCGGATATTTTCCGCGACGCCGAGGGCCTCCTCGGTTTCATCTTCATACGGCTCAATGACGACTTTGCCCGCGGGCGGTCTTGTCGCAATAAGGCGTTTTTCCTTACGGCTCTGATTATTGGCGATGAGCCGGTCGGCAACTTCGAGGATGCAGGGAGCGGAACGAAAATTTTCTTCGAGACGGACAACCACGGCATTGGGCCAGTCACGCTCAAAGTCGAGTATATTGCGGATGTCGGCCCCCCGCCAGCGGTAAATCGACTGGTCCGGGTCGCCCGTCGCGCAGATATTGTTGTGCGCAGAGGCGAGGGCCTTGGCGATTCGATATTGCGCGTGGTTGGTATCTTGGTATTCATCGATGAGAAGATATTTATACCGATTTCCAAGCTCCTCGCGAACAGCGGGATTGTTTTCGATCAGAAAGGCCGCTTTCATAAGCAAATCATCGAAATCAGCGGCGTTGAGGTCTTTTAGGATTTGCTGATAGCGGGAATAGATTTTTGACAGCGTCTTCGAGAAGAAATCGTCCGCCTGCTGNNGGTGAAAAATCGGTGGTATTGAGATTGCAGTCAACGATTGCCTGCTTTACGCATTTGGACTGGTCGGAATCGTCATAAATACTGAAGTTGGGGGTGATATTGGTATTAGTGGCATATCTGCGGAGAATGCGAACGCACAGGGAGTGAAATGTGCTGATGTGAGCGCCGACGGAGGCGCTGAAGGCAAAAGCGCGCTGGCGCATTTCGTCAGCGGCCTTATTTGTAAAAGTAATAGCGCAGATATTATAAGCGGGGACGCCAGCATCAACGAGAGCGGCGATGCGGCAGGTTATGACACGGGTTTTGCCGCTGCCCGGCCCGGCGATGACAAGCAAGGGACCATCGCGGTGAAATACGGCCTTTTGCTGGGATGGAGTCAGCCGAGAGGTGAAATCATCGTCGAGTTTACCAGGGGAGAGGGACATTATTGCGAGCCCTGCTGCTGTTGCTGCCTCTGATATTCCTGGGCCAACTGTTCTTCAATCTGCGAGAATTGTTCGGCAAGTTTGGGCTGCTCTATTTTTATCCGGGCAAGGAGATTCTGACGCATCACAAGCGGGTAACCCTCGTCGGCAAAGAAATCCATAAACGCGTTATATTTCATTACTTTAAACTCCGGCAAACGGAGCCGTGCCTCATCGCCATATTCCTTAGTGTAAACATTATATATGTCTTCAGCCATTTTCTCTATGGCATAGGATGCGTCATCATCTCGCAGGGCATACCGGAAATACGCCTCGCGGAGCATCGGCATAATCGTATCCATCGCCTTGGTGATTGTGATGGTCTTAAGGTCTTTGCGTATCTGCTGTATGATATAAGATTCGACGGCAGGTTCATTGAACTCGGGACGAGGATACAGTTGTCTGACATAATCGTATATCTTCTGCGCCTTCTGCCTGTGGCCCGCCTGGTAGAACATAGTCAGGGCATTAGTAAGCATATTGCGGTGCTGAATCATGTGTGAATCGTCCGACTTGTCGTCCCCGGCGTTATATTTGCGGATAATCTCCGTTATGGCCTTGTTGTAAGGGTCGAACATTCTGAAATCAGCGCGGAGAAATATATCCTTGGTGGGTCGGGGCGCAGCGGCTGCCTGCGAACCCTGCGGCGACGGCGGAGTATCGTTGACGTCGTAGAGAAATATTTTTCCGTATCGGAAAAGGTTTTGCAAACTGTGAGCGACAACACGGTCGGTATTGATTTCGTCAACCGGGAACACTCCCCTGCCCACTTTAATAACGTCTTTTTTGCCCGCAACGCGAAGGCCTTGGATCGCCCAGTAAATTGCATGAACGTCGGGGTGCCGCCAATCGAGCGGGAAATGCTTGTTTGGGTCATTAAAATCGGTGGGGCCGTACGTGCGGTTTAATTCCAGCATAAGAACTGGGTCGAGCTTCCAGACGTTTCGCAACTGCCAGGCCTTTGCAAAGACGTCAAACTTTTCAAGGGTCTTAGTGCCTCTGAACCGGTCTATGATCTTAAAGGCGGCAGGGTCGAACCTGGCCGGATTTTGTCGCAGCGAAAGGTAATTGCCGACAAACCGTGAGTCGTCCTCAAAACTCCTGTCGGCAGCTTTAAGGGCGGCGATAAACGGCGAGACGTCGGTGTCGGCGGCAATCTGACTCCAGTCGGCAGGCGCTTTGGCAAGGGATTCGAACCAGTCATTATCGGCTTTGCCAAGCAGCGGTTCCATCGCGAGGGCAAGCTGGAGTTTGTAGTATTTGTGGGCGTCGTCGCTGTTGCTGCCGATTTTGTGNNTGAAACGCCCAGACCTGTGCGAAGCGGGGCTGAAGGACGGTAATCCATTCGGCAAGCTGTTTTGCGTCGAAATACTGGCCCTGTTCCTTGAGCTTGTCGGCTCGCATCCAGAGAACATCGACGACCAGCCCGCGAAACGCCCCCATAGCAACGGTGGCAAAGGCTAGGGAGGGCGGGGCGTTCTGGAGCGGCTCATTGCTTATAAGCTTCATTTCGACCCGCTGTGAGTTTATGAAATCGAGACGCATACCCGCCACGGTGAGCAGGACGACAGCCAGAACGACGCATACAACAATAATCAGTTTATCACGTAAACGCATAATCGTATTTGACTGAATAATCTACGGCAGCCGGCCGGCAGATGTTTTGTCCGCCTTTGGCCGGAGCTTAATGATAGCGTTAGACAATAACTTTTGCAATTTCACGGTAAGTGAAAATCAGCAGCGACATAATCGCCAGCGGCATCGCCTTTAAGCAGACGGTGGTAAAACTCAGCCAGCCGAGAAGAGACCAGCTAAACAACCGGGCGGGAACAAGAAATTTAGAAGGACTGACCTGGTCAAATTCCGGCAAAAGCATAATCAACGGCTTTAGTAAATAGGAATACAACCCGCTGGGCTGGGCACCAACAACGTGGTAGGACTCGCCTATATAGCCGCTCATATTGGCCATAGTGAAGACCGACAGGCAAAGCAGAATAGCAACGGGAAACGAGAGAAATGAGCCGGCGAAAACGGCAAGAGCGGCAAGAAATACAAGTCGAACAAAAATCAGCAGGACGGCCCTGGTAAAATTGGCGGTGAAGGTGTCCGCTTTATAAAGCAGTTCGAGACCGTCTTCGAGCGGAAAGATAACGACCGTATCATTAAGAGGGACATTAAGAAACGCCAGGGCAAGATAGCCGTCACCGGCAACAGCGTCGGCGGGCACCGCAAACTCACGGAACGTTCTTATCAGGTCCTTTCGTTCGAGTGAATACAATGGTGTTTCTATTGAAGTCCCGAGGCGAAGCTGGCGAACGTCACCTATGACCCATCTGCTGTAAATCGACAAGTCCTGCGGATTGACGGCGACATCATATTTGAATCTTATAAATAATTCCTGGTTGGGGTCTTTGGGTTTAACATTGTTGAATTCCCAAAGCAATTCTTCGCCGACCACAGCGGCGCGTTTTCTAAGCCCGATGTGGCGAGCAAGCTCATCTCTGTAGTTTCGACGGGCGACTGGGTTTTCATCCACCCCGGCCGGCACTTCGCCGTCCTGCTTGAGCTTGTTATAGGCCCGGTCAAGCTCTTCTGATATGTCCGGTTCCACGGGCGTNNAATGGTGATGCTGTAAATGATAACGGAAAAAAGCGCCAGCAAACCAGCGTCCAGAAGAATAACGCCAAATAATTTGCCGAGGACAAACTGGAAGCGTCGAATTGGTTTTGTGAGGACGGTATAAACCTGCTTATCTTTGACGTCGCTTGTCAGAGTATATGCGGCAGTGAAAATGGTGAGCAGCGCCAGCAGCAAAGTCGTCAGCGACAGACCATAACTGACGAAGGCCTGCATACGTCCCTTCAATGTGCCGTCGCCGGTCATCTTCAGCCCCATTACGGGCAACAGCACGAGCAGCAGGACAATAAAGACAGCGGCGATTTTGAGTCGGAGGGCCTGCTTTACCGTATTGACCGCGACGGCCCAGATGCTACGCATTGGCGGAATCTCCGGGATGGGCGTTCTTTTTGTCCGGCGAAGGCCGGCCTGTTAATTCGTCGAGGATGCTTTTGTCCGGCTGGTCGGATTTCGCGGGTTCAGGTTTGGCCTTCGTCGGCTGCGTAGTAACGGGTTTTGAATCGACTTGCTCGGTCAGCCGGTTGAGCAGGTTTTCGTCGGTCGGAGTCGCTGGTTGCGGCCGGACATTCTGAGTGTCGGTAGCCGCCGCCTGCTCATCCGATGGGGACGCGGAAACAAGCTGGTTGAGTATGGCCTCCCTGCGGGCACGTTCGTCGGTTTTGGCGGAGAGAAATTCGCTAATCTGGGTCTTGCTTTCGGCTCCGCTTGTTGGGACGGCCTGCTGCTGCGCCCTGGCGACGATATTGATAAAGAACGTTTCGAGCTTGTCCAACGGCGAACCAATGGTGTATTCTGCGCGTTCCTCAGCCAGTATTTGTTTTATTTTTTCAAGCGCCGCCGGGCTGAGGCGTCCGGTTGTAATTTCGGTTTTGTCGGAATGTCGCAGGAGGTCGCGGACGCTGCCTTCGGCCTGAATCCTGCCGCCGTAGAGAATCGCGATTCTGTCGCAGACGTCCTCGACGTCAGCGAGCAGGTGGCTGCAAAGCACAACTGTTTTGCCGCGTTTGGCGAGTTCTATGATAAGGTCTTTGATTTGTCTTGTTCCGAGGGGGTCAAGCCCCGTGGTTGGTTCGTCGAGAATGAGCAGCTCAGGGTCATTTATGAGGGCCTGCGCAAGCCCGATTCTCCTTGCCATACCCTTCGAGAAGGTCCCAACGGTCCTATTGGCGACGGCCTTGAGGCCTACCATATCGAGCAGCGCCTCGATACGCATCTTTCGGACTCGTGCAGGCAGCTTGAACAACTGGCCGTAAAAGTCGAGCGTTTCGCGGGCCGTGAGATATTTATAAAGATAGGATTCTTCCGGCAGAAAACCGATTCTGCGGCTGATTTGAGGGTCGGTGGCGTCGCCTTCGAGGACGAGGGTCTTTCCTTTTGTGGGGTGAAGCAGACCGAGGAGCATTTTGAGCGTGGTTGTTTTGCCTGAGCCGTTCGGGCCCAGGAAACCGAAGACCTCATTGGTACGAACCTTCAAGTTGAGGTCATCGACGGCGACGACCCTGTTGCGTCCCCACCAGTCGGAGAAGATTTTGGTCAAAGAAAACGTTTCAATCGCATATTCCATAATTAGCTAATCCTGTCCGGCCGGCATATAGAGATTACGTAACGTCGCCCGTATGGTGCGGGAGCTCTTCGCCGTGGCGAACCAACCGGGCGCTATTGAAGACGACAATGAGTGAACCCGCGAAATGCAGGAACGCCGCCAAGGTCGGCACAATCAAACCAGTCAACGCGATTGACCAGCCCACAATAATAAAGCTGATACCAAAGGCGAGGTTCGAGTTGATAACAAATCGCGTTTTGCGAGACAACTGGACCAGTGCGGGAAGTCGTTTGAGGTCGTCGCTTAACAGGGCTATAGAAGCGGAGTTAATGGCGACATCTGAGCCGGCAGCGCCCATCGCGATACCGAGGTCGCCGGCGGCAAGCGCGGGGGCGTCGTTTATGCCGTCGCCTACGACAAGGACGGTGTAGCCGTCTTTTTTGATTTTTTCGACTATGGCAAGTTTGTCCTGCGGCAGGCAATGCGCCTTGTAATCGGTGCAGCCGAGTTCCGCTGCGACGCGGCCGGCGACTTCATCTCTGTCGCCCGTGAGCATTGTTACTCTCTTGACGCCAAGTGCAAAAAGGTCTTTTACGGCTTCTTTCGCCTCAGGCCTGGTTTTATCCTGAAGGCCGACCCAGCCAACACAATGGTTATCCAAAGCGACGTATAGTGTGCTGAAGCCCTGCTCCTCGTGCAAAGACGGCGAGGAGACATTGGACATATCGACTTTGTTTTCCTTAAGGAACGACTCTCTGCCGACGATTACCCGGCTGCCGGCGACTTTGGCGATAACGCCTTTGCCGGGGGTTTCCTGGAAATTATCCGCTTCGGGCAAAACAAGATTGGCCTGTTTTGCGACTTCGAGCAGCGCCCTTGCCGCTGGGTGTTTGCTCATTTTTTCAGCGGATGAGGCCAGCGAAAGCAGTGTTGACGGCTCAACGCCATTTGCGGGAGTGAGCTTTGTAACATACAGCCGGCCGGTCGTTAGCGTGCCCGTCTTGTCGAAAACCATCGCGGTGATTTTGCCTGCTTCCTCGAGGTCGGCAACATTCTTGACAAGTATGCCTAAGCGGGCGGCGGCGGATATTGCCGCGACCATCGCGCTGGGCGTCGCCAGAATCAGCGCACAGGGACAGCCAATTACGAGAATGGTGATGGCGATGTTGATATTGCCTGTGAAGAACAAGGCAATACCTGCAATCATCAGGACGGTCGGGGTGTACCATCTAACGTAGCGGTCAATAATCCGCATAATGGGTATCTTGGTATGCTCGGCCTGCAGAATCAGCGACTGGACCTTGCCGAGCGTGGTATCTTTGCCGGCCTTGGTAACGGTGATATCGAGAGCGCCGGTGAGGTTGTTTGTGCCCGCGAAGACCTGCATACCGGGGACCTTGTCAGCGGGCAGCGATTCACCGGTGATTGTGGCCTCGTTGACGGAGCTTAAACCCTTTACTACGTCGCCATCGACGGGAATATTGTCGCCGGGTCTTACGCGCACTGTATCGCCGGGTTTAATCTGGCTGACCATCACTTCCGTTTCGGAACCGTCAGGATGCAGTTGATTTGCCTTTTGAGGAGTGAGTTTTATGAGCGATTCTATCGAGGCCCTTGCGCCGAGCGCGGTCCGGCTTTCGACCAACTCGCTAAGAAGCATAAAGAAGGCAACGGTGCCTGCGGCGACGTATTGCTGCGTGGCTATGGCGGCAATTATGGCCAGCGCCACAAGCTCATCCATATGTGCCTCTTGATGCAGCAAACTTTTAATTGCGTGCCAGATGATAGGAATGCCCAGCAGCAGAGCTCCCACCAAGGCAAGGGTTTCGGTCTGGAAACTGCCGGCTCCGTAAATAAACCTGGATTCACCTATGATGCTCGTAAGCAGCAACGTCCCCCCTGCCAGCGTCCCCAGCAGGGCCAAGCTGACACGGACCTGTTTACCGTGCGTGTGCTCAACGGCGATATCTTGCTTAAAATGCAGATGTTCGTGAGCCATTATTTATCTCTCAGGGTTCCTCACTAAGGTTGTTTTCCGGGTTCGGATTTTGGTTTTATCGCAGGGTCCCTGTTGATGAGTACCCTGACTTCGGTGCTTTTACCGTGTTGCGCGGGCTGAATGACCATTTTCTCTTCCGCGTCGCGAAGTACCTGCTCAATCGCGTCCTGATAGACCCTCTGGATGACGAGTTTCGGGTGTTTTCGATATTCGGGAAGAATACTTTTGAGGTACTCAGCATCTGCCCTTGCCGACTCGACAACCTGCGTTTTATACCCGCGGGCATTGGCAATTGTCTCTTGTGCCCTGCCGGCCGCCCGTTCCCACAACTGCTCCTGTTTTTGCCTGCCGGTGGAACTGTCACGCAGAGACCCAAGAAGCTCAGCCGCAACGGGACCGGCGGTCTCGTTGAGAATCCTCTCCGAAGCAAGTTTCGCGTCGCTGATTACCTTTTGCTTGTTTTGTGTCGCGGTCAGAGACGCCTGGAAGGCGGCGGATACCTGCCTGGGCCAGGTTATGTCACGGGTTTGAACCGAGACGACTTTAATGCCCGTTTCCAATACGTTGAGCTTATTCTGGAGGCGTTCTTTGACCCGCTCGGAAACGGAAGAGACCTTTTCAAACATCGCCTCTTCGATGGTGTAATTGACCATAGTTACGACGACGGCGTCGGTGAACAGATTTTCCAGCAGCGGATTTATGCTTTGCTCTATGACGTCCGAGTAGTTCTGCCCGGCCTGGAGGTGACTATCGTGTACGTAACAGTGCTTGTAGAATCTTTCCGCGTCGGTAATCTGGTAGGTCAGAACCCACTTGCAATGGAGGATGTTATAATCGCTGCCTTCGGAAGCGGCTGCGGTCTGTGCCTGCTTTTCGCCCCTCACAAGACAATATCCATCGGTAAGAGGGTTGAGAGTAGGCGGCGCGTATGTTTTTTCGTTGGCCGCATCGCCCATTTCCTCGCCGGGCTTTTGATAATACCAGAATGAATTTATCGCCAGGTTAACCTTTCTCTCTACGGGAATCCGGACGATTTCGTGTATTGGGTACGGCAAAAGTAGTTTCAGACCCGGGCCGAGAAGACGTGCCTCGCCGACGCCGCTGATTTTGCCGAACCACAGGACAATCGCGCGTTCGCCGGGGCCTACTTTGGTGACACCGGAGAATAGAAAGAGCACAAGCAGGACGACCATTATGACCTTGAGGACGGCAAAGCTGACCTTCAAGGCCCCCGACAAATAGTCATAGCCGGGGTCTGCCTGCCGCGGCTGGCCGGCAACGTCGGTGGTCGCGTGATTGTGTTCGTGTTCTTCCGTCATATCGTTCGAATCCGTATAAGAAACAACAGAAATTAATCTTTAGGTTTCAGGTCGGGCATCTGCCTGAGCAGCTTGAATGGTTCGGTGTCCGCGCTGATAACGACCGTTGACCTTTGTTCGAGTATTTTCTTGAGGGCGTCGATGTCCCGCAGGAACATAGCGAGCTGCGGGTCCTGTTCGAGTAATTTGTAATATTGAGCGGCTTCAGCGTCACCCTGCGCACGGATGGCCTTGGCCCTTGCCTCGGCTGCCGCAAGCAATTCGGTCTGCATTGAAAGGGCATCAGTAACGATTTTCTTGGAGGCGGCGGCGCCCTCGGCGATTGTTCCCTCGGTCATGCGGTTCCGCTCGGCTTTCATCCGCTCGAATACCGCCTTGCTGACGTCTTCGCTGATTTTAAGCTGCCTTATGCCGAGCGATTTGATTTCGATGCCGTAGTCGCTGCGCACGGCCTTCTGAATCTCGGCAAGCATCTCTTTCTCGATGTCATCGAACTTTATCTTCGCGGGGTCGCTGTTGACGAATTCGGAGAATTCATGCCGGCCGATGACCTTGTTCTGCGTGTCGCTTATCTGACTGAGCAGCTTGCTCTCGGCTTCCACAGGTGTACCGACGGCGTTGAAAAATGCCAACGGCTCGGCGATGCGCCAGACGATAAACGTGTTTACGATAATGGGGACTGCGCCTTTCGTGGGCGTTTCGCCCATTTCTGCAACAAGGTTTCTGGCCCTGGAATCGAACTTCTGGACCGACTCGATGGGCGGAGGCCATTTGAAATACAAACCCGGCTCGGTAATCTGGCGAGTGGCCTTGCCAAAGGTCAGCACCAGAGCGGATTCGGTCTCACGCACCTGAAACATCGTAAAGACCAGCGCCAAAACGATAAAAAGCAGAACGATAAAGATTGTTATGGTTACGTTTTTCATTGTGAGCTGCTCTCCTGAACCCCGCCGATATCATACAAGCTCGGCGTTAATTTTTCTTTAAGGTCAACGATAAATGTCTCCGCGTCATTAGGGTCGGCGACAATAACATATTTTCGTATCGGACTGAGCGTTTCCTCCAGGGCAATGAGGCGTTGCTCTTTTTTGTAAATTTCCGGCGCGGCCCTGTATGCCTTGACCTGGCTGTCGAATCGTTCACCGGTGGAACGGGCATTAGCGACCCTTTCAAAGCTGTAACTCTGTGCCTCTCTGAGCGTGCAGAAAATGTCGCCGTCCGCCTGGGTGAACGCGGTATCGAGCCGGCCGGCAATTTCGTCGGTCTTTTGACGGTTATTTTCCTGTCTTGCCTTCTGATAATCAGCGGCCAGGACGAAAAGGTCTGATGCCCCATCGACCGAACCGGCGAGATTGCTGAGAGTGCGATTACGCTGGGCCTGGGCCTGAAGAATTACGGCCTGCTTTATCTGGACTGCGCCCACGACCTTCTCATAGTCAGCGGCGACCTGGGTAGGCGGATGTATGCCCTGAAGCCCCACAAAGACAATCTCGACTCCAAGACCGGCCTTGTCCGCGGCGGCCTGGATATTCTGCGTCAGGACCTGCTTAGCTTGTGCCCTGCCCGCACCCAGCAAACTGGTCTGCAGGGCCGCCTCGTCATCGACTTCAATTGAGGCGCCCGCGGCAAACCTAGCCAGTTCGCGGTAACAAATATTCTCAAGCCGTTTCTGGGGATCGTTCTGATTATAAAGGAAGGCATAAAGGTCTTTGACCCTGAACTGCACGGGAATATTGGCCTTGAGCAAACTGACCGGCGCGGCGCCCGGCGAATTTTTTTCCGCACCGAGACGACTCGCGACAAGAATGCTGTATTCTTCCTTGTAGTGGTCCTTGCCCCAAAGCAGCGGTTCACGGATTACCTGCCCGGTTTTGGGGTCGGTCTTGGGCACGTAGCCGATTTGCAACTCTTCTATGTTGCCGGTGGGATATACCCGTGCGATATCGATGGGCCAGGGCATTTTGAAATGGATGCCCGGGCCAACGAGTCGAACATCGCCCTTTGCGTCTTTCGGGTTGCCGAACCGCTCGATTACGGCCTGTTCATAGGAATTAATAACAACAACGCCGCTGAGCAGATACAGTGTAATAGCGCCGAAGAAAATCAGCGGCACAACGGCTTTTTCGAGGAGTTTATAAAACCAGGTCTGAGAAACCTTGAAGCCGAACTGGTAATCGATTGCGCCGGTAGCGGTATGAAGGATTTCACCCGGTTCGTTGATGAGCCCCAGCAGCCGGCTGTCGAAGGCCGCCCTGCTGTAAAGGCCCGTCAGGCGAGGCCGGTATATGTCGAATATAACATTAAGCAGGTTCTCGACGCCAAGGACGATAAGCAGGACAGGTATAGTATAATCAATCACACTTATTACGGTGGTTATTTTGAACTGAACCAGGGCCAGGGCTATCGCCAAGGCAAAGGACAATATCGCTGAGCCGAACAGAAAACTGCCGCCCGACCGCAGCGGTTTCCATTCCGCCTGATTAGACATCCCTGTCGCATAACGCGAGAGCAGGAAGCTGACAAAGGCGATGGCAACCATACAAACCGCGCACAGCAGAGGTTGTTTGCCGATTGCCGGATTCGAATTGGGGACGGCTTTCAGCAGATACAGGCCTATGCCTACCTGATACGCCGCGATGAGGAAGGAAAAAACAGGCAGGAACCACTTTTCGAGTATCGCAAGGCGTTTTTGAGCGACGGCGAACAACTGCGACTGCTCGCCCTTGGCATGGAAGATTTTATCCGTCCTGTGGTCGCCGGCAAGGGCGCTCATATCGAGCTTTTCCTGCTCGGCAAGATTTCGCTGATGGAACTGTATGAGCAAAACCAGCCAGATTAACGCTGCGCCAAGCGAAACAAAACCTGCGGAATAAATTGCGACGAAACCGCTCCATCGGCCGAGAGGAACCATAATGACAAAGAAAATGATGCTGAGAGTCAGCGACACCATAGCGACGAGCTTTGCCGGTCTTGATGATGTTGTCATTTATTCAATTCCTAAAGTTTTGTACCGAACCCCGAAACGCAAAGGGCATATAGATATAATAATTCCCGGCTATTTACAAGCTGGTTTTTATGTCATATAAGAATATATCGCCAAATTTAGCCATAAAACCGTTGTCTAAAACTCAAAAACGCTGAAAATCAGCGATTGTCGGAAAGGTCTCAAACGATGACTAAGTTATTTACAATAACAAAAAATACCTTTGTAGAGACCATTCGTCAGCCGGTCTATGCGATAATAATCATCGCCGCCCTGATGTCGTTTTTCATCAGCCCGTCAATCTCAATGTACACAATGAGTGATGACAATAAGCTGTTACGCGAATTGGGTTTATCTACGCTTTTCATAGCCAGCTTGTTCATAGCAATTTTCTCGGCTTCCGGGGCGGTGGCGGAGGAAATCGAGAATAAGACGATAATGACCGTTCTCACTAAGCCGGTGCAGCGTCCAATATTCATTTTGGCCAAATTCCTGGGGGTTACCGGAGCGGTGGCTATGGCCCATTACATCTGCACGATAGCACTGATAATGGCGATAAGGAACGGCGTTCTCGAAAACGCGGATTCGACCAATGACTATACCGTATTAGTAACCGCTGGGGTTATCGTGGTGCTGACTTGTCTTCTAAGTGCTTTTTTAAACTATAGTTATGATTGGAAAGCCACATCAACGGCTGTTGTTTTACTGGCTGGTTTGGGCACAATTGCGCTGATTTTCCTGATATTCTTCGACCGCGACTGGAAGTTCAATCCTGCTAATAACAATATTAACGCAATTGATATTTACGGCTCAATTCTGCTGTTTATGGCGGCTGTCATAATCGCGGCCTTGGCGGTTGCGCTATCGTGCAGGTTCAATATAGTGGTAACCCTCTCGGCGTGTGTGGGTGTTTTCCTTTTGGGGCTTGTCTCGGACTGGGCGTTCGGTGCATTGGCCAAAACACACCTCTGGGCGAAAATATGCTATTTTGCCATTCCTAACCTTCAGGTCTTCTGGATAAGCGACGCAATTTATGAGGAAAGCACAGTGCCCCTCAAATATGTCCTCATAGGCGCAACATACGCGATTTGCTATACGGGCGGGATACTGGCTTTAGCGGTGGCCCTATTCCAGAGAAGACAGGTCAGCTGATAACCCGGTTCTTTCTCAATACGCCGAAATAGTACCCTCGTGGCTAAGCACACGCCACTGGCTGCTGCCGAGGTATTGAAGCTCGATAGCCGCGTCCGAATCGCCAGTCAGATAACCTCCCGTGCCCGGTGTAGTAGTCGGGATAGAGGTATAAATCTGACCCCCAAGCACCCCAGCGACTAATTTGCCCCCGTCCGACGAGCAGGCAATGGAAAACCACCAACTCCCGCTGCTGCCTGGCGCAACCGTCCATGTTACGCCGGAATCCGTTGAGGTGTAAATATTACCCCCATTTAGCCCCGCGGCCAGTTTGGTCCCGTCCGACGACGAGGTAACGGAAACCCAAGTCCGATTGCTGTCTCTCGGCGTCCAGTTTGCACCGGAATCCGCCGAAGTGTAAATCTGACCGTCCCACACCACAGCGACTAATTTGGTCCCGTCCGACGACGAAGCAACGGAATACCAGCTCCGGTCGCTGTCTCTCGGCGTCCAGGTCTCACCGGAATCAGTCGAGGTATAAATCTGGCCGTCATCCACAACTGCGACTAATTTGGTCCCGTCCGACGATGAGGCAACGCGCCACCAATGCCGGCTGCTGTCTCTGGCCGTCCAGTTGGCGCCGGAATCCGTCGAGGTATAAATCTGGCCGTTATATGCCGCAGCGACAAGTTTGGTCCCGTCGGATGATGATGCGATGCCATGCCAAATCCGGCTGCTGGCTCGCGCCGTCCAGTTTACACCGGAATCAGTCGAGGTGTAAATCTGACCGTCCCACACCCCAGCGACTAATTTGGTCCCGTCCGACGAAGAGGCAACAGAACGCCAATCCCGGTTGCTGTCTCGCGCCGTCCAGGTCTCGCCTGAATCTATAGATGTATATATTTGACCGCCTGCATAAACTGCAGCTACCAGTTTAGTTCCGTCCGACGATGACGCAACAGAATACCAATTCCGGCTGCTGTCTCGCGCGACCCAATAATACCCCCCTGTTCCAGTTCCACCGATATTTTTCGTAAGCACAACTTGGCCGGCATTCTGGGCGATTTCCCAGCCGCCGATGCCAAAGCCCGCCACACGAACTATGTCAGCAGCAGTCGGCGAAGCCGGCAGAGTAATAGTGACCTGTGAGGTATTATTCGCTACGTATCCCTTGCTGGACGCAGCCTGCTGGCTTGTGCCTGTAACTGTCTGCCATGATACACCGGTATCGCCCTTAGGACCTTGCGGGCCTGTAGCTCCTGTTGCCCCCGTTGCTCCAGTAGCTCCTTGTATCCCTTGCGGGCCTTGAAGACCGGTATCGCCTGTATCGCCTTTTTCGCCTTGCGGGCCTTGTTCACCCTGCGGACCCGTTGTAAGAACCGGCAACAGATTAACGTCAAGATAATTACGATGCTTACCATCCATAGTTATTGTTTGCGTATTCGGCTCCCAGCCATAACCGGGGTAAGCTACTGTCACCGTGTGCTCTCCCTCATGTAACAAAACCTTCATAGGTGTAATTTTACTCCTTGTTTCGCCGTCAACTGCGACCGTCGCACCCGGCGGATAGGAAGTCACCTCCAAATAATGCTTCGCAGCATAAGCAGTTGAAGGTAAAACAAACATTGCGGCTAAACCAATCACAACCAATGAATTGTGCGTATTACGAATCTTCTGCATTTTACAGCCCCCATAAAACAGTAAGCTTTTATCGTCAATTTGACGTATCGGCAAATAAACCGGGCTAGTTAACTGAAAACGCGGGAGAAAAGAGCCATAGCGGCAGAAAGGGATTTAATCCGAATGATACGGTTTATCCGGCCTGCCAACCGACTTATTGCCTAAGAGGGCAGCAAGCACCTTCAATCAGCTTGATTACGGCTGTTTCGTCGCAGTTCTGCTGTTTGGTGCAGCGGGCACAATCGCTCCAGACCTTCATAGGCAATGAATCCTTGTTAGCCACCTGGAAGCCAAGTTTGCCGAAGAACTCCGGCTTAAGCGTAAGCCCGAATACCTTTGGCACCCCAAGCCGATGCGCCTGCTCGACTGCGGCGTTCACCAGCATCGCCCCCGCCCCTTTGTTCTGGTGCGACTCATCGACGGCCAGTGATTTTATCTCCGCCAGGTCTGACCAGATTACCTCGAGCGCGCAGCAGCCGATGACCTGACCATCGAGTTGGGCGACAAGAAAGGTCTGGAGATTTGTAAAAATGTCGGCCATCGAGCGAAACAGCATCATATCACGCTCCGCGTAACAATTTATCAGGGCGTGTATGGCCTTTACATCACTAACATTTGCACTGCGAACGTTCATAATTAAACAAGTATAACATACTCCTCGACTGTTTCCAAAGTTCAATCCTGATTTGGCAGTCAGAATATGTGGTTTCCAGCCCAGAGCGAACTATTGGCAAAAATGGTCAATTCAAGACGATGGGGGCTTATGACCGATAATAATTCAAGGAGCTTGATACATTTTATGGTTAATAATTAAGTTTGAAAGGGATTGTAATGTTGCTAATGGCAAATTTGGGTGTGGTGTTCCATGTTCTGGTAGTCGTTGTCTGCGTG
The DNA here is from genome assembly GCA_003141275.1 of Phycisphaerales bacterium. Taxonomy (GTDB): domain Bacteria; phylum Planctomycetota; class Phycisphaerae; order Sedimentisphaerales; family Anaerobacaceae; genus Fen-1362. The sequence continues at coordinate 27,804 of PLLM01000083.1, read as the reverse complement.
GTTATTATGATCCACGTACTTCTGCTGGCCGGTCGCCTTGTCCGGGCCGTCGAGAAAATAGCAACCAAGACCGACAAACAAGCTTGACTATTCAGGCAAAGTGGACAATAAGCCGCTTATGCCAAGTTATAGTTGAATTCACTGACCATCCGAATTTTCTGCTGAAGCGGGCATATTGCCGGGAGGTGTCCCTCTGGCGGACTGTATGATTTCAAGATTGTGTGTCGCCTGATTCCCAGGTAATATCTGGCGGTAAAGCGCCAAAGCCTCATCATCCCGGCCCATGAAGCCCAGCGCAGCAGCCATGTTGGCACGATACCTCGTGCTTTCAGGATTTACTCCGGCGGCTTCAGTGAAATACTTTAACGCCTTATCATATTTTTGTTTTACCATCCAGCACATACCAAGGTTATTAAGCAGCACAGGGTCTTTAGAGTCAGCTTCAAGCCCCTTTGACAGTATTTTTACGGCCTCATCGGTTTGCCGCTGTCTCATTTTTAGTTCCGCAAGACTATTATAGGCGGGCGTAAACCGCGGGTGTTCATGAATAATTCTCGTTAACAGGACTTCGGCCTGGTCGTCGCGACCCTGCTTGACCAGGATGTCAGCCATCACATAAAGGGTCCGGATGCTCGGCGGCTGGTCGGCGCCTTTAGCAAACGCCGCATCTGCTTCAGATTGAGAATAGTCCGGTTTGGATTTTGAGGCAGCGTCTTCCTTGCTGCAGCCGCAGACAAGCGTGGCAACGCAAACCATAGCCACTAAAAAAAGCAGCAATACAACAGGTTGCTTTCTACAAGTCATTATTTGCTGCTGCTCGCATTTCCAGTCATGGGTTTGCTACGTTGTTCGTTACGAGCTTTCTGGTTGGCTTCATTGATTTTGACCACGTCATTGGAAGCCATTCCGCTTCCGCCCGGCAAACCATCGGATATAGTGAGTTTGGAAATATCGACGCCATCTTTCTTAAGCTGTCCGCTAACATAGGCCACTCTTGCCTGATAGAGACCTTTGCTTGTGCCGTCGTGGCTTATATCAAGCTGACCGGGATATTCCTTAAAGTGTTTAGCGAGGATTGAAAGGTCGCGCCGGCCCAGCTCGTTTAACTGGTCGCTGTTGTTTACGAAGTGATACGAATACAAAGAATGCTGGGCGATGATGGCGTTTTCCATCGCCGTGTCGTTGTACGCGGTTATCAGTCCGGCATTCATCTGGCCCTCGTTAATAGCTTCCTTGTGTGTATTATTACAACCACAGACAAACACACATAAAAGGGCCAACTCAATAACAAAAACTGTTTTCATAACACAATTGTTTTTACTTATAATCATTTTTAGCCACTCCCAAACATTTTAGAACCTAACAGGGTTATAAGGGCGGGTCCCGCCACTATCACCAGCACAGCTGGAAATATAAACAAAGCCATTGGAAAAATCAACTTCACCGTCATTTTTTCCGCGCTTTCTTCGGCAGTGTGTGTTCTCGCTTCACGCATCGAATTGGCAAATATTTTCAGGGTTTCGGCAATACTGGTCCCAAAGCGTTCGGTCTGAATCAGTATTGTAGCCAAGGAAGACAATTCAGTGGCTCCGGTCCTTTCGGCCATGTGACGCATTGCATCGGCGCGACCTGCGCCAAGGTTCATCTCAAAGTTTGTCAGCGACATGGCATTGGCAAGAATAGGACTCACCTGCCGGATTTCCTCGGAAACAACGCTCCAGGCCATATCAAGTCCCAAACCCGACGAAACGCATATCTCCAGCAAATCCACGGCCTGAGGCAGATGCCGCCGGATTTCTTCCCTGCGTCTTGCCAGCTTAGCCACAACGATAAAATTCGGAATAAAGAACAAAACAGAAGCCGCAAGAACGGTAAGAACGAGTTTTTCAGTGCCTGAAAAACTCGTCGGCATCAGCAACACTGTCATTACTACAAATCCGATAATGAACAGTAATATTTTGACGCCGGTGTAAACGGCAGACGATGCTGAGCCGATGTATCCCACGCGAACCAATTGCTCGCTGAGGGATTTGCTGGCGTTTCCATGAGAAACCACATTGCCAATCCTCGCCAGCAATCTCAAAATATTGAACTGTTTCGGTTTTTCTTTCCCCGGCAGCTTCACAAATCTGCTGTCCTGCAATTTTATTCCCACCATTGCTTGCCTTTGCATGTAGGCAAGAAGCAATGAACCACTAATGGCCATAACAGAAAGAAAAGCCAGAATAGGTATCGCTATTTCCATCATAATTATACGAAACTCATCTCCTTGACCGTTATTAAAAACGCAACACCGCCAGTTTTTTCATTAGCCACCAGCCCAGCAGAACACTGACGATTGTTCCCGCAAGAATGTATTTTCCCGTTGTTGTTTTGTACATTGGCTCCATATAATTGGGGTTTACTATATTCAGCAAAATAAACAGGATTACAGGCATCGCAATCAGTATTTTGGCACTGAAATTCGTCTGGGCGGTAAGCACTCGAACTCTTCTGGCAAGACGGACTCTGGCTCGGATTACCGCTGAGAGACTGTCCATCAAATCAGCGAGATTGCCGCCGCTTTGTAGCTGGATGGCCACCGCGGAAGTGAAAAACTTCAGTTCCGAGTTAGACGTCTCTTCGGCCGCTGACCTGATGGAATTTTTCATATCCACGCCCAGCTCCTGCTCTTTACATATACGGTAGAAGACATCTCCCAGCGGCGAGCCTATTTCTTCAGCTATTAGCTGAAATGAGCCGACAAGGGGATGTCCGGCCCTCAAAGAACGTGCCGCAATTCCAAGTGCATCGATAAGCTGCCTTTCGAACAAATCCGCTCGTTTGTCGATTTTTCTTCGCGTATAAACTGAAAAGCCGGAAACGGTGACCATCGCACTGGCGAATGCTACCGTTATGCTGTTGGTAAGGACAAATGCGATAATACTTGTTAAAAGACACGCACCGCCTAATCCGAGAAGAACCGTATTAACGGAAACACGCCATCCAGCGTCATTGGCAATCCTTTTGAGCTTTTTTTGAAGAGTTAAGACCACTTCGACTCGACCCGCCTGCTCGCCTGCCTGCGTATCGCGCCACAGCCGAAGCATCTTCGATTCATCAACGGTTCCACTCGTTATAAGTCCGAGCCGCTGCTGAATATTTTTCAGCTTGGAAAGGTACTGCCCCAGCCAGGCAAAAACACAAAAGCACCACAAGGAAAAAACCAAAACGAAAACCGTAACCAGGATGATTATGTTTAGTGTCATTATTTATTAAAGCCCGCATAAAATCCTTATGCGGTTTTACTCCTTCATTTAATTTCCTTTTTCCCTTTGGTCGCAGGTTCAGAACCTTTTTTGCCGGATTCGTCAAGCACCCTCCGTTGAAACAGAACAGCCGGTATGTCAATTCCTTCGGCCTTGAGCCGATTTACGAGGTTGGGGCGCACGCCGCAGGTTTCAAACTGTCCGTAAGCGTTGCCCTGGGCGTCTATGCCAATCTGATTGAAGCGGAATATATCGTGCAGGCAGATTACGTCTCCTTCGGTGCCGGTTATTTCCGCTATGTTTGTGATTTTTCTTGGTCCGCCGGTGATACGGTCAAGGTGAATTAAAACATCCAGGGCCGAGCTTATCTGCTCACGCATCGCGTGGACCGGATAGTTTAATCCCGCCATACTCAGCATGTTCTCAAGCCGCCGCAGGGCGTCTCGCGGGCTGTTGGCGTGCACGGTCGCCATCGACCCTTCGTGCCCGGTGTTCATCGCCTGGAGCATATCCATCGTTTCCTCTCCGCGAACTTCGCCGATAATGATTCTATCGGGACGCATTCTCAAGCTGTTACGGAGCAGGTCTCGCTGGGTAATTTGTCCCTTGCCTTCGATATTTGCCGGCCTGGTTTCGAGCCGGACCACGTGCTCTCTCTGGAGCTTGAGTTCGGCCGCGTCTTCAATGGTTACGACGCGCTCACCTGCCGGTATCCACCGCGACAAGGCATTCAGCATTGTGGTCTTGCCTGTTCCGGTGCCGCCTGAAATGAGTATGTTCATTTTGCAGCGGACACAGGCATCGAGGAAAAACGCCATTTCCTTGGTCAGCGAATTCATTTGTATCATTTTGTTGATGTCAACGGGTTCGGCTCCGAACCGGCGGATACTCAACATAGGGCCATCCAGCGACAAAGGAGGAATAATAGCATTGACACGGGAACCATCCGGCAGACGTGCATCGAGCATCGGAGAGCTTTCGTCGATTCGCCGGCCCACATTAGAGCCAATTCGCGATATCACCCGCATCAGGTGGTCATTAGTGGCAAAAGTCGCGTCGGTCAGCTCAAGCCGGCCGTGTTTTTCAAGGTATATATGATGCGGCCCATTAACAAGAATATCGCTTACTTCCGGGTCAGCCAGAAACTGCTCCAGAGGCCCAAATCCGAATACTTCGTTCATTACCTCGTGGAGTAACTGGTCTTTCTCCGGCGCAGTCAGCGGGTAACCCTGTTCGCCAAGCAAGGCGTCTATTTTACTTGAGCATTCTTTGCGCAATTGCTCAATAGGGACTTGTCTGGCTTCACGCATATCCAGTATGGTAAGCAATTTCCTGTGAACAGATTCCTTTATGCGGTGCCAGGTAACGTTTTGCTTGCTGTCGCTAATGTCATTACTGGCTGCCTGTTTATGTTCATCTGCCATTATGTTTCATCCCTATTTTTTGCCGTTGCCGTTATGGCCGTGAAGGTTATTCACTAATCTCTGAAAATCCCTGCGGATACCCGAACGCGGCGCCAATTCCGACAACGGCTTTCCGCGATTCACGCAGTTAACTACCTTTTTGAAATTATTGCGCACCGTGTATAAATGTTCTGTTCCTACCGCCTTTTTCACCTCTTCGAGCGGTACCAATGGTCCCCACCATTGATTGAACCTGTTCACAAGCGGAAAGATTTTGTCGGAACTGACGTTAAATTCCCGCAGCGCAGAAAGCATGGTTTTGGCGATTTTGATGTCTTTTACATTGGCCTGAAAAACCAATAGAACGGCTTTACTTGCGCTGGCGAGCAATCTCATCGTCTGGTCCGGCAATCTCGGCGCATCTATTATTGTATATTTGTATGCCCCTTTGCATGCTTCAAGGGCATCAGCAAGATGCGGATACCGGTCGCTTCCGTTATCGGAGGCGCCCGTGGCGCTGACCAATACGTCAAAGTTGTCTTTGTACTTTGTGGCGCTTGTCGTGATAAACTGACTGTCAATCCTGTCATTCCGCTTGAGCACGTCGTCGATGCTATACCCGCCGGTTATGCCGAGATAGCTGGACACGGCTCCATAGCAACTATCCATATCAATAGTCAGGACCGGCTGCATTGATTCCAGCCGAAACTCGTTGGCCAGATTCAGGCATACGGTGGTCGCGCCACAGCCGCCGCTCGCTGAAAAAACCGTCACTATCTGGCCGAGGGCTGATGCGACCTTTGTATCATCGACGAGCAATCGTTCCAGAATCCTGTCGAGCTCCGGTTCAAAGGATTTCTTGTGCATAAAGTGCCTGGCGCCGGCCTGCATAGCTTCAAGCATAAGCTTCTGGCTGGACTCACTCGACGCCACGGCAAACCTTGTTGAAGGAAACAGGGGCACAAGCTGGTCAAGCTCACGAAGCATCCTGGGAGGGTCGGAGTCGATATCCACAATGGCAATGGAAGCTTTAGCGTCTCCGAGACACGTCTTCAGTTCCGACATACCCATGCAGGTGCCCAGAAGCGAATCGCTATGATTTGCATGCATCGCCTGTTTGAACTTCTCGGCAAAGCCGGCCTCTTCGGTTGTAAGCACTATTTGCGGCAATGATTTCATCAAAATTTCTCTCTCACTTTCCTTTATCAGTAAATCACTTTGCTTTAAAGAGTCATACCCTGTGAATCGCCTTGTTTTTCGAGTTGTCCCTGTTGCCCGGAATTGTCGGCAGCGGGAGCCATTTCCGCCTGGCTTGGAGCAGCGGAATTACCATAAGAATCCCAGGCGCCGGGCCCCATCAGCTTATCGAGGCCCATCTGTTTGAGCCGTTCGGCGTCGGCGGAGTTAATCCTGGCAGGTTCTTTCCCCTCAATTCGACCGCCTATGTAAAACTCCCAGTCGCTCGGTTCTTTATGCAGGAACCCGGGAAGCGGCGGCGTCTGCGCATTGTTCATCGGCTCGACAAGCACGGCAGTAACCATAACGACCATTTCCGTCTCGTCTTTTGCGTAACGGGTCGAGCTGAAAAGAGGCCCGATTATGGGCAAATCACCCAAACCGGGGAATCTGGAACTAATAGCGTTAATTTTGCTGCGCATAAGGCCCGCCATAGCAAAGGTCTGGCCGCTTTTGAGCTCAATTGTGGTCTCGGCCCAGCGAGTGCTTATGGCCGGGATCTGGAAGCCCTGAAGGGTTACCGAGCCGACAGAACTCAGCTCACTGACCTCCGGACGGGTATAAAGCCGGATTGTCCCGTCGCCGAGGACAGTAGGGCGGAACGTCAAACTAACGCCAAATTTTTTGTAATCTATCGTAATTGAAGTGCCGCCTGCGCCGGCACCGCTTTGAACTATCGGTATCGGGAACTCTCCGCCTGCAAGGAAGCTGGCTTCTTCGCCGCTAAGGGCAACAAGAGTGGGATTGGCCAGGATTCTAAGGTATTGATTTTCGGCAAGGGCCTGGATGAACACTTCCAGGTCCGCCCTTGGAATGCCTACCACCGCGGTCAGTGAGCTGGGCAAAGTAAATGAATCAACAGTGGAAAAATCCAGCTTACCCAGGGCGGAATTGCCAGTACCACCAGGAGAACCAGGAGCAAATCCCGCGCCGGGAACAAGCGCTCCGCCTGCGTCGGTGCCGGGTCTTGTGGCCCAGAACCAATTGTTGCTTCTCTGCATCGCGTTTATGCCTAAGGCGCGAACAGCCGAGCGGCTTACTTCTGCGACACGAACCTGCAGTTGAACCTGCTGGATACCCGCCAAGCTTGTCATATCCACGTATTTGATCTGGGACTTTTCGAGATACTCTCTGAGCTGCACAGACTGGTTTGCGCTTCGCAAAAGCCCTTTAACGACCATAACATCCCCGGTCTGATCCACGTCGAGAACACAGTTGGGGAAAAGGTCAAGAAGCTGCTGCTTATCGAGAGTTACATGAACGGTCCTCTGCCTTATATCGTTTTCATCTTTGCCCCACATAATCAAATCGGTCGAACCTATTTTCAGGCCCTGCATAAGGACCTGCTTGGACGTAAGTATCTGCACGTTGGCTATAGTGGGGTCCGTTACCGCGACACGAACGATAGGCCGGTTGGCGTCTATCACCTGGGACTGCCCCACCGTTATCGTAATTTGTTCTCCTCCATCGGCGCTGGAAACGACTTGTGCGAATACCTGTGAATAAACCAGGGCACAGAATACAAGAACACCGAGACATTTAAAAATAACCGAGTGACTTCTCTTTTTACCTATCTTCATTTTCAATCCCCTAATCATTTTTAACCTTCAAATCCTCTCCTCGTCCATTTCGACGGGCGACGGTTTCTTCTTAGGGCACAACATCGGTCACTGGAAGCCCGCTGGCTTCCTCCTTGACCTCTCTTCCTCTTATTACAGTCATTTGCCATTGCGAACCTCTTCCACCGGCTCCGCCGCCGAAGAGGCGATTAAGCTGCTCTTCGCTCTTGGCAGCGGGATCAGTTACACTTGAGAGACGTCCCTGGCTTAAAACCATACCTTCGGTATCCACTGTTTTCTGGTCCAGCGGATTTCGCATAGCGAGCGATATTTTTCCGCTATCCATAGCAAGCTGCAGTGCCTCGGCCTGCCTGGTATCAACCATAAGCGTAACAGTCACCTGGCCATCCGAACTGCGGGAGACGCTCCTGGACGAGGGGTCTATTTTTGAAACAATGGACTCATCCTGAATCGCCAGGACCTGGACGCCGTGCAGAAGCGTTGTGGAAATCGCCTGGCCCCGTTCATCCTGATAGCGCAATTTGAAGGTGGCGATAACATCCACGAGGCAGCCGGGATACAGCAGGCCGCCCATTATGGAATTTGCTGAGACAGGAACGCTAACGGCCCGCATACCGGGCTGCAGGACCGCGGCCAACTGGGCGCCGGTGCCCTCGCCAATAAGGAAGCTCTTCGATATAACCTGGCCCTCAATTACCGGAACAGCTAATACCTTTCCGACTACCTGGACCGGCTCGGAAAAGTAATTGTCAAACAGCCCTTTTCTGGGCACCTTCTTAATAGTAATATTCTGCGATGTTATCTGGGACATAGCCGGAAGCGACTTGGCCGCGATGACGGCATTGGTTTCTCCTTTGCCGCCCATTTCGTTTTCTGACCGCAGCGCTTTGACCAGCAAAGAGGCCGAAAACGCCGCAAGAATCCCAAGGATAATCAGAACCACAATCGCCCATCTCATGCGTTACTTGTCCTTTCAGCAGAATATTTTATTCCATTATTCTATTAGGTCATTGTAACCAAAGCGGTATAACTATTTGGTTTTTTTATATTTTTCATATCAGGACTATCCCCCCGGCAACACAAACACCAACGAATATGGCCACACCATAAGGCACCGTCAATTTTTCACCTTCTATCGCCCGTGTGGATTCTATCGCTTGTTTAATACCTACATGGTATAACAACGCTATAATCCAATCCCATAGAGGCAGCGTCATTCTGGCGAAGACAATTTTAAGGCGTCTTTTATAAATAGCAACTATAATTCCGAGAATACCGCCTGCGATACATATACACGCAAGGGCAATACCGGCCTCTCTTATACTGAGCCAGGCGCCTATAGCAGCGGTCAGCTTCGCGTCACCGGCTCCTCCACCGGCCAGCATAAACAACAACACAAACGGAAACGCCAGCAACGCTGCCGCTGCCAACGCTTCTACAAAACCATAGGCGCCGCCGTGCCAGGCAGACCAAACCAACCCTGCCACAAACAATGGCCCGCATAACAGATTAGGTATCCGTCGCGTCCTGATATCCATTATGGCAACCATCAGTGAGGCGCCGATTACGACGCCCCACTGGATTATGTCTTTTAAGGTTGGTTCCATCCACCTGTCACAAAAAGACGCCTTTAACCAAATAAGCTACTTACTACTTAAGCGCATTCGAAACCGTTGTGAATTTGGCTTGTACCGCGTTACTTAACGTGGCGATCACGGTGATTGTGGCCACAACGATAAGCCCGAGAATAACCGCATACTCGACTGTCTCAAGGCCCTGCTCGTCTCTAATGAATCTTTTTACCTGTTCCATCTCTAAACCTCCACAAAATTTTTTAATACTTCTTTGACATTTTTAACGGCAAGGTCCTTTCCTTACCGTTTATACGCATTTCTATTGATAGCAATATACTTTATGATTCTCTTATAGCTACCTGGTACAATTAAGAGCATCATTTCGCAATCCATAGCTTTATTTAGTGGAGCTCCCTATCCCTATTTCCTGACTCGATTACTGATTATTGATTATAATACATAGGATTAGCTTTGTCAAATATATTATTAATTTTTTTTACTGTAAGTCGTTATATGATAAGGCTGTAAGTCGTTATATAGTAAGGTGTTATAACAATCTGCTTGGCCGGCCGGCAAAGCAGGTATTATGGCGATAAAATGTTGAAGCCGCCGAACATATCTTGTCTTTTTCAAATTATTCTGTAATACATATAGTATTGTGGAAATATTAACTCTGGGATATTTTAATATTGGCCATTTGATTTTATTTGTCGGCGCGGCCTTAGTTGCTTATAGCCCCGTTGCCAGTTTTGAAGGCGCCCCAACTGCCAATCAATTAACCAGCTTGAGGGGCCGACGTTCCGCAATCCGGGCGAAAATATCATCCAATTGTTTTTTATATTCGTCCACGCTATGGCCCCCGGGGATAACGAAGCAAGCTCCTTTGGTTATGTCGGCGATATCCTGCATGAGGTCCGTATCCGCATCGGCGCCGAGGCAGATTGTGATAATTGGAATATTATTATTTGCTGCCAGTTGGGCCTGGGCCCGAGCGAGATCCTTGGCTGTCCATTGGTTAGGATAATTCGCCTGCCCGTCGGTGAGAAGCACAATCATTCTCAAAGCTCCGGGCCTGCCGTTTGTCCGCAATTCGGTGAGTGCTTTCTCCATACCGCCGGCAATATTGGTAGTATCAAAATAGTGACCTGCCTGCCGCTGCCGTGAAGTGGTTTCAATCAGCTGGTAATTATTCGTACCATCCGTCAATGGAACTTCGAGTTTCCCGTAGCCGTCTGTGTAGGTGTACGAAGCCAAGCCTATCCGGTCGTCCGTTTTTAGCTCGTTCATATAGGCAAGAAAAAGCGTCACAGCATCTTTAACTGCCGTGATTGGCTGTTCATGAGTTCGCCAAAGATCCGGGGTTTGGCTTGCCATTTCCTGCTGGGATTGCCAATAATTGAGCAGGGTCCGATAACCATAATAGTTTTGGTAACCAGCCTGGCTAACATAGCTATCCGTCTTGACATAAGTGATGTATGCGTTCCAACTGCCCGACGGGTAGGGATAGGCGACATTCCCGAGGCCCAGGGTGTTGAGAATCTGAGCATTACTTTGGGAAGATGGGATTAAAATTTTGTTTTGCAGCAGGCGAATACCATATAGACGATCCCCCGGATGTTGCATAAGAGGGCTGAGATCCTGCCAACTCTGATTGAGATAACCTTCCACCGCAGCCAGGGTCATCTGTGGTTTATGTATAAATTGACTGTCATAGCTCATAGAGCCTGAATAATCGAGCGTAAGCACGATATCCCTTGCGCCGAAGACGGCGATCGACGATGCGCCAACTACTGGTACGGATTTGATTCCGAGGACGCCGGCGAAAATGGTATTCACGCCGGTGAGCTTGGCATAAACTTTGACGGCATTGGCCCTGTCGGTCGGAGAAATAACCGGCGTAAATACTCCTGTCACCGAATCCCACAGTCCCAGTTGTATATCGGAATTCTGGAGAACCACTGGCATGCCGTTGGCGTAATTTCCCTTCGCAATAGCAATCGCCCGGGCACGAGCCGTATCCTGGTCAGTGCTCAAGCCGCCGGCCCCGGCCAGTGCAGCGGCGTCCGCCGCGACCTGAAGATCTGCTTTCACGTTGTATAAATATCCAATATCCAAAGCCAATGCTATAATGCCTATCACGCAAACAAGCACCATCGCAACAAATACGAATACCACACCCTTACGGCGAACATCTATTTTGGTAGTCATCGCATCGTCTCCTGTCGTGAATATGATTTTTCAAACTTCTTGTCGCATCGTGGCCTTGACTGTGATGTTGTCGCCAGGCGAACCTGGGAATAAGCCCAGCGAAATCGTTTTCCGAGGCACACTGATTTGAACCGTGACATCCGTGTTGTAAGTCGGTGTCGGGAAAGTCACCGTGAAAGTGGCATTGATGACCTTCAATCGTTCCACGGCCGCAGCTCTCGCCTGATCTTGCGTTCCATTTTTAACCGCCAGATAACGGACAGCATCCCGTGCCGCACCGTTCATAACGTAACGCACGTGAAACTGATAAGCAAAATCCAATCCACCGAAGATGAGTGACGCCAGCACTCCAATGACTATCGCTGTTTCGACAACCGCCGACCCTCGTCGGCAAGCGGCTTTTTTCTGCATAGTCATCCCGGTTGCAGACCGGTAACCGCTCACGGGAAAACCCCCTGCTTGATTCTCAGGATTTTTTTGAAACAACCTAATTTCTGATTTATTCATATTTATCCTACCCTCTATTCAGAAACGTATTTGTTTGAGAGCTGTGAACAACCTGCAACTTGGTATTGTAAACTAAAAACAATAGAATGTCAAGCTTATTTGTGCCACAAAAAACCGCAGTTTTCTTCCAATAATCAATAGTCAATCACTCTTGTTTGTCACTTCAAATAACTTAAAAGAAGCTGACAGTTCAGTCGGCAGTTCCACCGCCTTTAGCCAGTTTGGACATTCGTTATGAAACAGTCTCTGATAGAATTTCGTTTCCCCCGCCGGTTTTTCGTAATCGCCGAATTCAGGTGAATTTAAACACAGCAGAATCAATTCAATCCCGCGATTGTTTATCAATTCGTGTGCCGCATCATCGGTACCTGCTTCCATAATATCGTAAGTATCAAGTATTCCTCTCCAGTTACGATGATAAGGCGAGCCAATCGTTTCGTGCCTCGTGCGATAGAGAATTTCAGGACCGAAATTAGTACCCGTCAGTATTCGCACGCTTCTGCCTCGCCATTTCTTGTCTTCATTTAAGTACCGGCATATTTTCACTATTGAAACTTCTTTGCCCTGTTCCTTTGTCTGGTCGTTTCCGGTAGCCCATGCCGCCGCCAGACCCAGAACAAAAAACGTTGCGGAAAATGCCAATACTGTCGAAACATTCTTCAGCACTCTCATCGCCCCCGGCTTCTGCCCTTCTATTCTTTTTAACGCCCTGTCCATCATCTCCGCCATGGGGAACATAAGAAGAAGCTGAGCGTAACCAGTCCATCTTATCCGGTAAATCGAAAGCGGAATATAAACAAGCGATAAAACCAGCACGTACCCCCATCCTCTTTTATTCCGGCTTCCGCCGCTCCGAAACAGATACACAAGGAAACCAGCGCCTACAAGGACCGTCCCTGCAAACTGAACCGACATCCCAATCGGCGCTCCTCTCGAAAACATATGCTGCAGCTCACTTATTCTTTCGTACCATATCTTGATTATGCGCGGGTCAACGTCGGAGACCTGCCCGCCAAAGAACTTCGGAAACATAAAGCTTAATGCGACACTCTGACTTATCTTTGGAAACAAAAACAACACACAAATTGCGGTCAGCCCCGCTCCTGCCGCCGCAAATATCAGCCGTACGGTTCGGCGTCCAAAAACTTCCGAAAAACGGCTTATCAAACCGACAATAATCCAAAACCCCGCAATGAAACCGCACATGCTCCAATGAACTACAGACAACCTGTCAAATTCCTGGGCAGCCAGATTATTCCACCCACGCTCCACCAGCAAACTAATCCCCACAGCGACAAAAAGCCAGATACTGTAATATGCGCTCTTTCCTGCAAAATCGCCGTTCTCCCAAATCCACAGCAAACCGAGTATCGCTGCTATCACAAAGACAACTAATATCAGCTCCAAACCCGCCCACATCGACAGGCCGCCAACAGCGCCGGCGGCGCAACAACACAAGCGGTTCGCCGGCCCCGAAACAAGACGCAGGCCAAAACCAAACAGCACAGCGAACAATAAAATCAGCAAACTATGCTGGTCGGGTCTGCCCGGCTGACAATAGGCCATTATCCCCATCTGGAAAAAAAGCAGGATTCCCAGTAGAAATGGTCCCTGCCTGCTCAGGAGCGGCCTTGCGGCCCATAGCATCGTCAGCAGCATAGTGACAAGTAAAACAGGACTGATTATTACCCCCCACCAGAAAAGAGCCGTTCTGAAATCGACAAAAGCCGTCGCCGGCAGTGCCCCGGCCAGCAGCAGGACATCGAACGGACGGGTCCAATGTAAGCTTTCGCCGTATGGGGCATTACTGCGAGAAAGTATTGTCTGATACCACCCGCCGCCCTCGTACAGGTTCTGCACACGGTTCAATCGCAAATAGCAGTCTGGGTCTGCCAGCTCCGGCGCGATCCGAATCGCATAAAACACGCACCATATTGCGCAAACTAAAATACAGAAAATTGCAAACCTGATTAGCTCTTTTTTGTCTTCACCGCCTTGGGAATCCATCCGCCAGCATCTTTCTGCCATTTTTTTCTCAGTCTTTTACCGCCGACTCGGCACTCTTGATATTTATCGGCAAAAACAATCCCGTGGCTACAAGTCATATCTTGCAGAATGATTCAATATCCTGCCCGCCGCAGGGAATAATCCTTTGCGGCGTTTTTCTTTTAATCACAAAAAAACGAGTGGAGCAAAAAATGCTGGAAAAATCCAGCCGGATGACTACAATTGCCGCAACAACAAATAGTGTAGAACGTTTAGCGGATAGCGTATAGGAATGAGATTCATACTTATAGACAAAATTATTGAGATAGAGCCGGGCAAACGGATAAAGGCGGTCAAAGGCGTAACATTGGCCGAGGAATATCTGGCCGACCATTTTCCGACCTTTCCGGTGCTGCCAGGGGTATTGCTTTTAGAAGGACTGATTGAGTCGGCATCATGGCTGGTTCGGGTGACGGAGAATTTTGCGCATAGTATGGTCTTGCTGGAAGAGGCTAGAAATGTTAAATATAAGTCCTTCCTGGCGCCTGGGGCACAGATTGAATACTCGGTTGAGGTCAAGACCATTGAAGAAAACGTCAGTAGTTTTTCCGGTACAGGCCTATCAAACGGCGAACAGATAGTCGAAGCAAGATTCGGCTTGCGACATTTCAACCTCGCTGAGCAGGATTCAGCTATGGCCTCGGTTGACGCGAAGGTAATCAGCGAAATGAAAAAACGCTGGGAACTATTAAAAAAGTAAAAATCAAAAAGCAAAAAGGAAAAAGCTAAAAAAACCGTGTAAGTCAGTGTATGGAGTGAAAACGACATGGCGATGAATCGGGAACAGGTTTTTGAGCAGGTTAAGACGGTGATGGTGGATGCCCTTGGCGTAGATGATGACGAGGTAACGCAGGAAGCGACACTTATGGGTGATTTGGGCGCCGAGAGCATCGATTTCCTCGATATAGTGTTCCGGCTGGAAAAGGCATTCGGTATAAAAATCGCCAGAGAAGAATTGTTCCCGGCTGAAACGCTGATGAACAACCCGGAGTTTGTAAGCAACGGCAAACTGACCGCAAAGGGTGTGGCTGAACTTAAGGCCAAAATGCCGCATACCGACGTAAGCGAATTCGCCAAAAACCCCGAACTGAGCAAATTGCCCGACTTGTTCACGGTGGGGATGATAGTAAATTACGTGGAGAGCAAGCTGAAGGCGTAGCCCCGCCTTGCGGGGCGGAGTCCCCGCCGCGTTGTTTCGCGGCAAACAAAAGCGAAACAGCGGGGGCAGCTTAACATCTTTACCACAAATGTTTTTTTGACACTGATTTACACTGTTTATGGCCGCCCCCTGCCGTTTTGCTTCGCCCCGTTAGGTGGCTGACTCTAATTGTTTCCTAATCGCTGAACCGCTACGGCACTGGTTTCCATTGATTTGCGAAGACAGCAAAATCATAGAAGTTCACTATGCCGGACGAATCCGCGTAAAGGTTCGCACGTGAATCGTAGCCCGTATTTCCAGGGACTTTTAACCAGGAATCGAAAAAGGCAGCAGCGTCCATTATGTCCACGTCTGAATCGCCATCGAAATCGGCAGGAAGTTTATATAGACCGTATAAATAGGCATACAGGGCCATTTTGCCCCGCATGCTTTGCTGGGGTGTAAATTCCGAATGGGCCCATACATATCTATCATTGAAATAACCTTCCGCTTTCGGCCAGCCGGTAGTGGTTGTCCCGTAAGCAGGGTAACATAGAGCAGTCAACCTGCTCGGCTTATTCCCGGTCATACCTGTACTCGAAGAATCCCAGTCGTCGGTATTCAAATAGGGTGTATGTCCCGGATGCATACCGGGGTAGCCGTCATTTCTGCCCGTAGTGTACATATTTTCAATGCTGCGCTTGCTTGCCAGGTTAGTACAGGCGGTAGTCATTATAATCCTATTCATGGAATTGCGTCCAAGCCCCCAGTCGGCTTCAAGGACCATGGCGTTTTCGAATAATGTTTTATCCGAATTGCTGTCAGCAACCGCATGGGCAACTATACACCTTTGGACGTTCTGTGTGGTTTTAAAGTATCCTGGGTTTAAAACCGAGTCATTGTCTGTGGCCCTGCGAGAAGGCCGCGTATTACAATTATTCGATTCATGATTTTTCGCTTCATTAATAATGGATGCCTTCATCCTGCTGAATAACGTGGGATAATGAACAGTGCGTTTGGTTTTGAGATAACCGACACATGCCCAAAGCTGGTTCCTGGTGGAATCATTTACCACCGACGTATTTGATGTTATATCGCATAAGGAATTGAGCGTGTCTTCATAAGTGGTATCTCCTGTCAGGTTGTAGAGAAAAGCCGCGGCCATCATTTTCAGGTCTTTGCCTCTAAGCTCAGCATAACCTGCATCCCGTATTACTGTCAGTTGCTGGTCAGACAATCCGGAGGCATAATTGTAAGCTGTAATCGCGGCATTTGTGTACGTGTCTTTCAAATCATTCGGTCCTGTAAGCATAAAACAATTGGCCAGCATTGAAGCATTTGCGGCACTTGCCCATGCCGCCATTGCTGTGGATCCTGCCTGGTAAAGAATCGGGGTGGTTTCGCTGGTAGGGTTAGTAAGTCCGTAACTATATCCGCCGTTTGGGTCGCGTAAGTTAAGCCAGAAATCGACTTCGTTTCTCGCCTCATCCAGAATATCAGGAATGCCGTTGCCGCTTTCGGCGATTTGGAGGTTGTCGTCGTTCAATCTGCCGTCGGTAAGAATATAGGGCAGCAGCATATCGTAAATAATTGAAATATGTCCGAGGTTTCTGTCCCAGTCCGTTGCATCGGAATGGCCGCCATAGGCGTTGTTATTCTGGGCGCCCGTTTTATATGGGTCCCAGGTGGATGGAGTATCCCAATCTTCGCTGCCTGTGCGATTGGTTATATAAACCTTTGTACTTGATGGTGATACACCGGGAATAAAAAGAGGCCGACGCGGAACAGGCATTCCGGTATAATTTGAATCCTCTCCGATGCGCATATAAAAAAAGCCGAGCGTGCTGACCCTGTATGGCTCAAAATAAACATCTTTTTTTATCTCGAAGTTTTCACTGCAGCCGATGCCATCTATCGCGATACGGTATGTCCCCGGCGTATTAAATCCGGTAAAATCTGCGCTCCAGACATTCGACATCGTGAGGTTGAACCATCCCACATCACTGCTGGAGCCCGAAGGGTTGTTTTTCCAAAGGGCGACGGTTCCAACCTGCTGAGTGGCGGTTGTATTCACATTATATATGTAAACCTTTTTACCAACAAAACTTGAGTAGTCACGCGCGCCGCCGTCTCCCATCCACATATATAAATCGACGGCTTTTGTGCTGGCATCGTTAAGATATCCAACCAGGTTTACATGCACCGCTTCTGACGGGCTGTTGAAGATATCGAAAGTAATACTTTGGCTAAGTGTATCAGAATTTGTATTTGAATTGATTGTAAGGGTGTAGCTGTTTCCCTGCGTAAGTGAAGCGGGTAATTTCAAATAAATGGTGTGCTCCATGGTATATGTATAAATCCAGTCACCGTTGCTCCAGGTGGTACTTTCAGACGCACCATTGAGTTTTGATTTACGATAGCAGTTTGTCGGATTCAGGCCGGGTGAGCCGTAATGCGCGTCATTGGTTGATGTTATGACCCAGTTAGCTGGTGTTGTGGCATTTGTTGTGTCAAGTGCGCTTGTGTAATTTACCACCCAATCCCAACCTGAGAACTTCTGATCTGTATAGGCATATGGGGCTCCTATGCCTTGCGTAGAGTCCCAAAAACATGCATCCCCGTCTTTGAACTGGACCATAATGTAGTTCTGGTCGATAACTTTTAAAGTGACAAACTTGCTTGCGAAGGCGTCAGTGGAAATAACCATTAATGACAAAGCTGAAATGATTAATGCTGTTCTTTTCATAACCCACCTCTCTTAACGGCTTTAGCCCATACCGATGGTGTATCTAAACTGACATTCCCCATTTGCACGGCTAAAAAACATATTTTGTCCCGTGTGATAGCAGGTGTGATATCAGTAATTTTACATAAATCGGCCTAAACTGTCAAGATTTATCTTCTCTGAGGCGGTTTTCTCCAATATTCACGCAAATACGCGGTTTATTGCCCTCTCGAAGCGTAGCGTAGATCCCCGCGTCTCGTTTTGAGAATCAAAACGGCGGGGACCGACTTCTTCCAAATCCTGCTTTTGTTCAGACCTTGACCGTAGGGAGTGGCTAACAAAGATTTGCTTGAGAAACCGGGGAAATTGCCTTATTATGCCGGGCTATGCGTTGGATTTGGATAGATAAGTTTGTTGAGTTTAACAGCGGGCAAAACGCCGTTGCGATTAAGAACGTAACGCTGGCCGAGGAGCATTTGCATGACCATTTTCCGGGGTTTCCGATTATGCCTGAATGCCTGATGATAGAAGCGATGGCGCAGACAGCCGGGATACTGGTGGGCGAGGCGAAAAATTTCCAGGAAAAGGTAATTTTGGCGAAGATAAAAAAGGCGGTATTTCACGATTACGTCAGGCCGGGCGATACACTTAGATTGTCTGCCAAAATCGAATCGATAGCACCGGAGGCCGCCAGTACCACCGGGACAATCACCTGCGACGACAAACTGATAGCCGACATCGACCTGATGTTCAGTCACATCGACCAGAACCTTGCGGGCAAGGAATTTCCGAAGGAGAACTTTGTGTTCACCGATATGTTCAAATCGCTTCTGCAGGGAGCAGTTTTCCAAAAGGCAGGCAAATAGGAGACAAACCCTGTGGGACGGACCCGTGTGGTGATAACAGGAATTGGGGCGGTAAGCTCGCTGGGACTGACGGCGGCCCGGACGTGGGAGGGACTTTGCGCGGGCAAATCCGGCATAAAACGGATAACAAAATTTGACCCTGCGAAATTCACCTGCCAATTAGCCGGCGAAGTCGAGGAATACAAAATCCAGCAGTATGTCCCAAAGTCATTCCGCAAGGCGACCAAGATGATGTCAAAGGATATCGAGCTTGCGGTAATCGCGGCGGATGAGGCGGTCAGGGATAGCGGCCTCATTACAAAAGCCATCGACGAACAAAAAATAAACGTCAACCCGCAGCGTATGGCAATCAATCTCGGCGCGGGGCTTATCAGTTGCGACCCCTGTG
Source organism: Phycisphaerales bacterium (assembly GCA_003141275.1). Lineage (GTDB taxonomy): Bacteria > Planctomycetota > Phycisphaerae > Sedimentisphaerales > Anaerobacaceae > Fen-1362. Next base: position 8,885 of record PLLM01000083.1, on the reverse strand, counting down.
AACTTGCACCCGCGGTCGCCAAAAGTATGGCCGAGGGCAAATTCGACATTCAAAAATGGGGCAAAGAGGGAATCGAATTAGTAACGCCCCTGTGGCTGCTGAAGTATTTACCGAATATGCTGGCCTGCCACGTCGGTATCATTCACGACATACAGGGGCCGAGCAACACAATCACCTGCGCGGAGGTTTCGGGGCATATCGCGATAGCCGAGGCGACAGAGGTCATCGCACGGGGCAATAGTGACATTGCACTGGCAGGCGGCGCAGAATCGAAGGTAAACCCGGTATTGATAATGCGGCAGTGCCTGATTAAACGAACTACGAATCAGCATAATGACGACGCCGAAGGAGCATGCAGACCTTTTGACTCAGACGCCAGCGGCTCAATATTTGGCGACGGAGGCGGAATTGTAGTGCTTGAGAATCTCGACAACGCGACCAAACGCGGCGCAAAAATTTACGCGGAAGTTGTCGGCACAGGTCAAAGCGCCTGTATTAACCCGGTGTATGAGCATATCGAGCCGGACGGATATGGATTGACCATCGCAATTGAAAAATCGCTCGCACAGGCAAACGTCTCACCAAAAGATATCGATTTGATAATCCCGCACGGCACAGGGATTCCGCAGGATGACCTCGCCGAGGCGAAAGGAATAGAAGCAGCAATCGGCGAAGAGACGAAACGAATACCCGTATGGCCCACGAAGAGTATGCTCAGCAACACCGGCGCCGCGTGCGGAGGGCTGGATGTTGTCGCGGCGGTTTTAGCGATGAGGGATGGCATTATACCGGCAGCGAAAAACTGCGTTAAAAAAACCGTCGGCTGCAATCTCAACATCGTAACAACGGCACAAAAAGCGAATATTCGCTATGCCCTGTGCTGCGGCTACACCTACGGCGGACAAACCGCCGCTGTTATACTCAAGAAATTTGAGAATTAAAATAATGATACAAGACGTAAAAAAAGAGCGTGTCGTAATTACCGGGATGGGAATCGTTTGCCCGCTGGGACACGATATTGAAACAACGTGGCAGGCATTACTGGCAGGCAAAAGCGGCGTCGCAAAAACAACCATTTTCGACGCCTCGACCTTCCCGACAACGTTCAGCGCAGAAGTGAAAAATTACGACGTCGCGAAGCTCGTAAAAAATCCCAACCCGCATAAAAACGGCAACCGGGGAAGCAAATTCGCCGTCGGCGCCGCGGTACAGGCGTGCAGGCAGGCGGGCATAAACGTCGAAACCGACAACCCGGCCGACGGTATCGACCGCAAACGGATCGGAATTTACTTAGGCGCGGGCGAAGGAGCGGCGAATCACGAGGCGTTCTTCGGCGCAATCGCGGCCGGATGGGACAACCAGACCAATGTTATGGACTGGACAAAGTGGACCGACGTCGCGGCGGTACAAATGAGGGCGATGCACGAGCTGGAGCAGGAAGCGAATATGCCCGCAGCACATTTGTCGATGCTCACCGGCGCAAGAGGGCCAATACGAAGCTGCCTGACCGCCTGTGCGGCAAGCACACAGGCAATCGGCGAAGCGACAATGATTATTCGCAGGGGCGACGCGGATATTATGATTGCGGGCGGCGCACATTCGATGATTCATCCCCTCGGACAAACCGGCTTCAACCGGCTTACCGCGCTATCAAAAAGAAACGACAGCCCGCAGACCGCGTCGAGACCATTCACCGCCAGCAGAGACGGGTTCGTTTTAGGCGAAGGCGCGGCAATAGTGATACTGGAAAGCTTGACTTCAGCGAAAAAACGCGGGGCGAAGATACTCGCGGAAATCATCGGCTACGGCAGCAGTTCGGACGCGTTCCGTGTAACGGATATGCACGAAGAAGGACGCGGCGCCACACAGGCAATGGAAGCGGCTATCTCGGACGCTGGGATAACTTATAAGGATGTAAATTACGTCAACGCGCACGGCACAAGCACCGCGGAAAACGACTCGATAGAGACAAAGGCGATTAAAGCCGTATTCAAAGAACGAGCAAAACAGATAGTCGTCAGCAGCATCAAAAGTTCGATGGGCCACCTAATCGGCGCGGCAGGCGGAGCGGAGCTGATTACCTGCGTTCTCGCAATACGCGACGGCATTGTGCCCGCAACAATAAATTACAACGACCCCGACCCGGAGTTGGATTTGGATTATGTCCCAAACACGCCGAGAAAAATGCAGGTCAATGTAGTGATGAAAGAATCCTTCGGCTTCGGCGGACAAAATAACGTCGTCATTGTTAGAAAATATGAGGACTGAGGACAGAAGACGGATGACTGAGGACAGAAAAATATGATTGACATAAAACTGATAAGAGAGAATCCAGAACGATTCAAAAAAGCAGCAATGGATAAAAGAATTGACGTTGATATTGACCGTCTACGAAGCCTCGATGATACAATCAAAAAGGGCAAACAAATACTGCAAGATATTGCTACAGAGAAAAATAGGCTCGGCAAATTAATTCCCAAAACATCAGGCCTTGAAAAAGCAACTATACTAGAAAAACTTTCAATTTTGAAAGAAGAGGAAAAAGTCCAAAATCAGGGAATCTTAGGCTGCGAAACTGAACTTGCACGATTGATGCTGTTAGTGGCACAACCCGCCGATGACGATGTACCATATGGCAAAGACGACACAGAAAACGTCGAACTGAGAAGAGAAGGACAGGTTCGCAAGTTCGATTTCAAGCCCAAAGACCACGTTCAATTGGGCGTTGAACTCGATATCATCGATATCGAACGAGGTGTTAAATTAGCAGGGTCACGAAGTTATTTCCTAAAGGGCGACGGCGCCCGACTGCACTGGGCAGTGCTGCAGTTCGCAATGGACGTGATGATTGCGAGGGGTTATACGCCGATGTCGGTGCCGCTATTGATGAAGGATGAGGCAATGCGAGGAACGGGATATTATCCCGGCTCGGAAGAGCAGACGTACAGAACGTATCCAGACGAAACAAACATTGAGAAGAAAGAAGAGGTGACGACATCTTCTACCAGCCAAACATACCTAATGGCGGAGGGGCAGCCAGTCCTTAAGGAAGGTGAGGCAATCCGAAATAAGTCAACGGTGTCTAGTATATTTGATGACCCAGGGGGCAAGATAAACTTTGTTGGAACCGCGGAGGTACCGCTGACGGCCTATCGTATGGAGGAGATACTGGAAGAAAAAGAGCTGCCTATTAAGTTCGCCGGTATGTCAACCTGCTTCAGGCGCGAGGCCGGCGCTGCGGGTAAAGACACATACGGCCTTTACAGGATTCACCAGTTCGACAAAGTCGAGCAGGTTGTAATCTGCAAAAACAGCGTCGAGGAAAGCAACAAATACCACGAGGAGATTCTGAGTAATTCCGAGGTGGTGATGCGTGCGCTGGAGGTGCCCTACCGCGTGGTGGTTGTCTGCACGGGCGACCTCGGCAGAGGCCAGGCGAAAAAATATGATATCGAGGCGTGGATGCCTTCGAGAAATAATTACTGCGAAACCCACAGCGCGAGCAAGTTTTACGAGTTTCAGGCCAGGCGAATGAACCTGCGTTATAAGGACTCCGCGACAAAGAAAAACCTGTTTTGCCACACGCTCAATAACACCGTCATCGCAAGCCCGCGAATTTTGATACCAATATTAGAGCTTTATCAGAACGCCGACGGCTCGGTGACAATACCGAAAGTCCTCAGGCCATATATGAGCGACAAAGAAAAAATAGCGAAACATAAACAGTAGACCAAAATCGCACCAGATAAACATAGTATCAAAAAAGGAGAAAAAATGAATATTGAAGCTTTTTTATTATGCGACGCGGCAACTGATCAACAGGGTAAGCTGAATATTTTAGGAGCTTTCGATAGTATTCTCACCAAGAAAGTACCTACTGTGCACCCTGCTTGTGCTGTTGCGGCAAGAATACGGTTTCAAAAGATAGAGGAAGGTAGCCATCCAGTAAGGATCAGTATAATTGATGAAGATGGTAAATCAATAGGCCCTAACCTACAAGGCAATATAAATGTAAGTATTGGGGATAAAGTGGATTCTACGGCCACTAATATCGTTCTAAATATTCAAGGACTCAAACTTGAAAAGTACGGGCGATATAGGATTGACCTAGCCATTGATAATCAGATAATGAGTTCCTTACCTCTTAATCTTAGTGAGACGCCGAACTAAACTAAATTGCAGAAAAATCAATGGTTCCCAGCTTCTATATGGGCGGACAGGAACAAATCACAAAAATATAATCAGGAGATAATTGTGATGACAAAAGAACAGGTTTTCGAGTTAATGAGAAGTAATCCTGTCTTTGCGCTGGCCACCGCTGAGGACAACAAGCCGCACGTCAGAATGATGATGCTCTACCGTGCCGACGAAAATGGCATAATATTCAATACAGGCGAAAACAAAGACCTGCACAGACAGCTTTCAAAAAATGAGAACGCTGAGTTGTGCTTTTACAATGCCGCGGAGGGACGTCAGATACGCATTTCCGGCTCGGTTGAAGAAATAGAAGACCTGTCGCTAAAAAAACAGGTCGTAAAGGATTTCCCATTTTTGCAAGAATGGGTCGATAAAGAGGGCTATGATGTCCTCGTCGTTTACTGCCTCAAACACGGCAAAGCGACCACCTGGACGATGGAGACAAACTTCAAACCCAAGGAATATATACAGTTATAAACACCCTTCCCAACTTCCACATTATTAGGAAGATGAGAACTTGAACAACATACAGCGAAGATTAGCTGAGATCGACAGGTATTTCGACCGAGGCCCCGCATACTATCACAAGCAAGCCGTCAGCACCGCCCCGCTTGTATTCTGCGCGATTGGTCTAATTGCCGGAATAATCATACAAGACCATTTACCCACGCTGATTGGGGTTTGGTTATCGCTATTGATAATCTGCGCGGTAATACTAATCGCGTTACCTGTAATCTTTATCATATGGCCCGTGATAAGGACAAAAAAACTCGTTACATTACCTCTCCTTACAACTGTCCTTTTCACTTGTCTTGGCGCGATTCGTTTGGCAAGTTTCAATAATGCGCCGCCGAATGACATTCGCAACTTAGTTGGCAGCAAAGCGACACCGGCCGCTGTTCGCGGCGTGATTGTTACCGAGCCGTATATCGACGGCAACGACTGGAAATTCTCAAAATTCACACCCACCGACCAGAGCAGCAGTTTTTACCTGGAACTCACGGAAGCCGAAGCAACCACCGGCTGGATAAATACGAGCGGGCTTGTCCGGGTAAGGGTCAATGAGCCGATTTTCGACCTGCGGGCCGGCGACCGCATCCAAATGTACTGCCTGCTGAACAGATTCGACAACCCCACCAATCCCGGCGAGTTTGATATGGCCAAATATATGGCTCGTAATGGCGTATTCGTCGCCGGCTCAGCCGATTCGAGACAGGCAATCGAACTATTAAGCGGCGATGCTACGGGGTTGTTTACAAGAATAAAAGCGAAATTGCGCAAGATTGCTGTTAACGCGCTTTTGGGCGGGCCGTATCCGCAGACGCAATCTGAAAGTTTACTGCTCGCTCTTGTCTTGGGACACAGGACAAATATCGACAAAGAAACTTATAACGCCTTTCGCAAAACGGGTCTGCTGCATTTTGTTTGCCTTTCGGGGATGAATTTTGCGATGGTGATTGGATTTGTCTGGTGGGTTTGTAAAACGGCCGGCCTTATGAAGCCGGGCCGGGCGATTGTATGCACGATTACCGCCGCAACTTTCCTTATGGTTGTCCCTGAAAATGCGCCCGCGTTACGAGCCGCGGTAATATGCTTCGCGTTTTGTGCGTCCTTCATATTCCGCCGAAATTCAAACTCATTTAACTCGCTCGCCCTTGCGGCAATCGTTCTGCTGCTGATTAAACCCACAGGCATCTTCCAGCCCGACTGGCAGCTCTCCTTTGCGTCGGTGCTGGGCATACTCATGTTTTGCCCGCTGTTCTTCTCCTTACTCCGTGAGAAAACAATAGAACATCCATGGTTTACAGATTTAGTGGAAAGAAGGCCATTTCTGCATATTGCCGCCTTCCCCATACCATATTCGATGTTCTCTACGAGCTTTACCGCGTGGCTATCAACCGCAGGCATAATGCTATACCATTTTTATACAATTCAATGGCTCACAAGCGTATGGACGGTTCTTGTGTCCCCATTGATAGGACTCGTCTCGCTTTTAGGATATCTGAAATTAATTGTAGCGATGTTTTTGCCGAGTGTTTCGGCGGTGATGGGAATAATAATTAATTGGTTGTCGGATTGGCTGATTTGGATTGTAAAATTTCTGGCCAACCTGAATATCCCCGAAATACTTACGGGTAAAACTAACATCGCGGTGATTTTATTATTCTACGTTTTGGTAACATTCGCGTTCTTCTTCCGCCTGCGGAATCCAGCAATCAAAAAGGCAATTTGCGTAACGGCGGCACTGGCGTTTGTCGTAATGGTAACGATACCGAAATGGCAGAGGATATACGAGGACAATCTGACCGTTACGGTTCTCGATGTCGGCCACGGCCAGGCAATTCTGGCCCAGTTGCCGGGTGGCGCAAATATCTTGTTCGACGCCGGCTCATTGAATAGAAGCGACGTGGGGACAAGAGTTGTGACGCCATTCCTGCGATACGGCGGCATAGGGAACATCGACGCGGTCGTCATAGGCCACGGCGATATTGACCACATCAATGGCCTGCCGGAAGTAACAGGGGACATCCGGACAAAAACTGTCTATGCAAGCAAATCTTTTTTCGAGGACAATCGGCAAACGGCAAAATTCCTGCGGAACAAGCTGCAAAAAATAGCGGAAATAAATGACCTCCCGCAAAAATTCGGTCCATCGAAAATACGGGTGCTTTGGCCTGTTCCGGAGGTACAGGAAAATAATTCAATCAGCGACAACGACAAATCGGTAGTAACATTGATTGAATACGCTGGCAAACAAGTCCTGATATGTTCGGATATTGAAAAGTTCGCACAAAAAGAAATCCTCCGGCTCTATCCCGACCTGAAAGCTGACGTTTTAATAATGCCCCACCACGGCTCAGCGAAGACGATTGAGCCAACATTCATTGAAAAAATCGACGCGGCCGTTAATATCGCAAGCAACAGCGAATCATCCTATGAAAAACACCAGGTCATCCGCTTCCCAACAGGCCTGAAATGTACTGGCCGCGACGGCGCAACAACAGTCCGTATCGACAAAAAAGGTAATGTCACCGTCTCCACATTTATAAAAAAAAGCGGCCCGCTTATAAACGAGCCGCTTTAACAAACCTATAATTTCTGCCTGCCGCAGATTTTGTTATTTCATCATGTGAACAACAATTTCGACCCTGCGGTTTTTCTGTTTGCCTGCCGCCGTTGAATTTGACCCTTTTGGTCTTCCTTCGCCATAGCCCGTCGCCGAAATCTTGTTCTCGGCAACACCTTTTTGCATAAGGTACCTGGCAACCGCCATTGCGCGTTGCGAGGAAAGCTCCAGGTTGTCCTTCCAGCTTGATTTCTTGATTGGGTCGGAATCGGTATGCCCTGCCACCTCGATATGCCTGCCGGGGTATTTGGCTTTCAGCACCGAATAAATATGGTCAAGCTCTTTGTTTGTTGAACCCTTCAGCGTGGCCTTGCCCGGGTCAAACAAAATCGCGTTCGGAAGCGTTACCGTAATCGTCCCGGCGTTGGCATCGAAGCTCACGTCGTAACCCTCGCCGAATCCGGTCGCGTCAGCGGGACTTCTCTTCTTTTCAACAATCTGTTTTTGCAGGTCCTGGATGGTCTGCTGGTCTTTGGCAAGCTGGTCGGCCAACTGCGCATTTTCCGTCTTCTCGCGTTCCAGCAACCCTTTCGTATTCTGGTTCTCCACGTTCAGCGCATCGTGTTTCTTTTTCCAGTCGGTGCAGCCGGAGAACGTCAGAACTGATAACAGGGCGAGCAACAACGCTACTTTACTTTTTGTGAACCGCATTTTTATGTCTCCTTCAAAATATTAAAGCGAATCCTTTCTTATCTGCCAAACACAACTTTCAGATAGTTAATAATACCATCGTGGAAAATCATAACAACAACTATTCCTATTGACAAGAAGGGACCATAAGGAATTTGTCTGGTTTTTTTTGAAAACATTTGTGCCGCCGCCCAGACAAGTCCGAAGAACGGCGCAACAAAAAAAGCGATAACTACAAATAACGGCCCAATTACCGTCCCGGCGGCACCCATCAGGTGCACGTCACCTAAACCCATTGCCTCTCTGCCGAAGGCCAGCGTGCCAAAAATCCTCGTCGCCCAGACAACCGCACAGCCGACGAAATAGCCCGCCAAACTGCCCATAAACCCTTCAACAACAGGCCTTTGCGAAAAAACCAGCCACCATTGATGCAGGGCGGGGAATTGGTAGACAATCTGGTTCGCTGCCAGCGCGCAAACAATTATGGGCAGCAGAAACAGGACTTCCCGAAGCATCTCAAAGCGGTCATTAAATCCCTCCTCAGTTTGCGGCGGGTTGGCTGAACCATACGGGTTTTCAGTGCTTGAAGGATTTTCAGACGAACCCTGAACCCCGGAAAAATCGTAACTTCTTTTTAGAACCCCAGTGGCCAGCAGCAACATTGATATGCCCAGCCCGATTGTTGCGCCTGTAGTCAAAGAAGCAACCGTGGTATGGTTGACAAATATCAAATCAGTTGTCGTTGGCATCAGAAAATAATGACGAATGGTCGCGGGATGAATAAGCAGAGGCGTAATCGCCCCGCCGAGCAGCCCCGCCGCCGTAGCGAACCAGCAGATGGACAACGGGATAATCCACATCTCCAGGTCTATTGCCGAACACGCGATAAGCGAGGAAAAGAGAATGATGGAAATCAGGTATAAAACCCACC
>PLLM01000081.1 GCA_003141275.1 Phycisphaerales bacterium | reverse complement strand
GGCGGGTCGGAATTTCGCGGCGCCGGCTCAATGCGAAGATAAACCTCGCCGAACTGTCCCGAGCCGCCCGTCTGCTTCTTGTGCCGGTAATGCCCCTCCGCCTTGAGGGTAATCGTCTCGCGATACGGTATCTTCGGCTCTTTGGTATTGACCTTGAGTTTAGAACGGCTCTCCATTTTTTCGAGCATCACGCGAAGGTGCAGGTCGCCGAGGCCGTTTAGAACAAGCTCTTTGGTCTGGGCGTCCCTGGTAACCTTCAGGCACGGGTCTTCCTCGCAAAGCTTTTCCAGCGCCGTGCCGATTTTCTGCTCGTCGCCTCTGGCCGCCGGCTCAAGGGCCAGCGCGAACATCGGCTCAGGGGCCGGGGGCAAATCGAATTTCCCCGCGACTCGGCCATCGTGAACCAGGTCGCCTACTCTGAGGTCCTCAATCTTGGCAAGCGTTATAATGTCGCCCGCCACGCCTAAGGGAATTTCCTGCGTTTCGCCGCCCTGCGATTTCAAAACATGGCCTGGGCGAACGCCTTTCTTGTCGTCGTTGCGAATCATATTCATATCGGATTTCAGCGTTCCGCTGAATATGCGTATGGATGAGAATTTCATATTCGACCTCGGGTCGAACGAAACGCGGAACACAAGCCCCGCCAGCGGACCGGCCGGGTCGGGCTTCAACACCGTCAGCTTGTCGCCCGCCTTTAATTGCATCGGCTGTGCCTGAAGCGGCGACGGCGTGTATTTCGCAATGATACTCAAAAGCCCCTCAACGCCAATTTCTTTTCTGGCGTTTGTAAACACAATCGGAACAACCGTCCCAGCCATCAGCGCATGGACGAAAACCTCCGAAACCTTCTCGGGCGGTATCTGTTCGCCGCCCAGGTAGCTCTCCATAAGTTTGTCGTCAACTTCGATTATGGTCTCGATAAGCTCCGTATGCGCCTGGGCAACGTCCATAACAGGCGAATCGCCTGTGCTGTTCTCGATGCAGTCGATTACGGATAATTTGTCCGCCGACGGCAGATTCGCGCAGCGACACTGCATCCCGAAACATTCCTGTATATCTTTAATCAGTCGCGGCAGCTCCGCGTTTTCCGCGTCCATTTTGTTGATTACTATCAGCTTGGCCTTGCCGGTCTTTGTCGCCACCTCGAATACCTTGCGAGTAATCGTCTCGACGCCGGACACAGCGTTGACGACTATCACGACCGTCTCCGCGCCGACAATCGCCTTTATCGACGGCCCTATGAAATCAGGAAACCCTGGTGTATCGATTATGTTTATCTGCTTGCCGCCGTACTGAGTATGCGCTACCGAGGATTTTATCGAATGGCCGTGCGCCTTTTCCTCATCGTAGTAATCGCAAATGCTGGTTTTGTCATCGACGCTGCCCAATCGATTGGTCGCCCCTGTCTTGTGCAGTATCGTCTCGACCAGCGAAGTTTTGCCCGCGCCGCCGTGACCCATTATAGCTATGTTGCGTATATCGCCGGTACTTGCCACTTTCAGTTCTCCAAATTATGGTTTTTATGGCCTGTCCGCTATAAAAGCACTGAAGCCAACCAGTATAGGGAAAAAACGCTTATAGAACAAGCCCCCTACACGGAAAAATTCCCTCCCGGCGCGCTGCCCCAAAGCCCTGCGTTTTCGGACAGATGCCGTCCTTAACCGTTGTTACTTCTAACGGAAAAAATTTCCGCTTTTGCAAATTTTTCTTGCGCCCCTGACTGGACGCATCCCGCCGATTTTATTGGACATTGACGGGTAATTTGGGACCCCTCTCCTATATGTTGTATATGAGACCTTCGGAATCCTGCATATCGGGGTTTTGGTTATGGGGCGTTGCCGGCGTGCGCGTCGCAGGGGCTAAAGAAAAATTGCAAGCTGTGTCGATACTGCGAACAGCCATTAAAAGTTTTTATTGAAGGATTTGGTGATATGAGCAAAAGAGAATTGATTGACTGCATCTGCGAGATAAACAAGTCCGCAAAACCGGAATTCTTAGCAGTGTTCGCTGAAGACGAATTAAAGAACTACCTTGAACACCTGATGGAGCTGGACCTCGAAGAATTGCTCGTCTGCGCCTGACAAACCCGCTCGGCTAACGGAGGGAAAATACCCTGACTTAAATACCCCTGGAGGGGAGCTATAAAGCACCGAATCAAAAAAACTATATGCCTTCAGTCAATCTATTTTAACCAACTGGTTAATATATTCTCATCAGGATTATTTAGCAGCATTTGCGTCTTTCGGCGTGACCGGCTTTTCAGAAACAGGATTTGATTCTTTAGACGCCTGGTCCGCTGTAACCATCGGCGGCGCCTCCGCAATCGCGTTCGTCTTCAGGCCCACCGCCACCGGCTCATAATCCTTAGGAACGTAACATACAAAATTCATCGATACCACGTTGTTCTGGGCGTCCTTCGCGTTAAGAGTTATCTTCTCGTTGATGCCAACGGTCTTGACCTGGCCGGCGCTCTGGAGATAACCGATAGGATAAACACTTACGGCGCTGCCGCCCAAACGGGGTTTCTCGCCCTTTTTCTTGCATTGAAATCGTAACTGGCTTGCAGTTAAGTCGCCCGAAAGCATCCTGCCTGTAAATCCGACACGGGCAATTATCAGGTCACCACCGCTTTTCGAAGACACCAATTTGCCTTCAGTGTCCTTTAGTCCCTCAGGAGCGGGCCATACCGATTTCGCGGGCATCGTTACCGCGGCGGCATCGGTAAGCACTTTCACTTTTTGACCGATTGGCAGCCGGTTTAGCGACAACTCATCAGTAAATCCGGCATGAAGAACCGCGAAACTCTGCGTTCCACTGACACTGCCGCCGCTTATAATCCCAAAAAATCCGCTTAAAAATCCGTCCGGATTCAGCAACACCCTCTTGGGACTCTTCGGGTCGGCCTTGTTGCCGTCAAATCGCTGGTAAGGATACTCGCTGGGCAGCGGAGCCATCGACACGCCTATCAGCAAAACACCGGAAACAACATACCCCAGTAAAAGCCCGAATACTGCTCGCCCGATGCGCTCGGGCTTATCGCCAAAGTCGATTTTCTGTTTGCTAATCGCCATAGCGGCTGTCTGCAAAATCGCAAAACTTACCACAAATAACATCCCAAAGCAGGCCGGCTGCGCAAAATCAACCATAATCTCCTGCTTGACTACGAACACCGCCGCCTGCTCATACCACCACAACGCCACAAAGCTCGCTAATAACGCCGAAATTAAAGTCAGAAATGATTTTACCAAACCGCCCTTGAGATACTGGGCCACGGCACACCCGACCATAATTAGTAGTATCACTGCATTTGCCATTACAACCTCGTCTCCACGTTAACCATGTCAGCCGCTCGTTCCAGCACCCCTTAGGGGCCAAACCACGCGCAACCGTTTAACAAAACAATATTACTGCTCTTCTGCTGTCGGCTTCTGCTCCTTCGATTTCGAAAGAACCCTCACCATCTCATTAACCGACGTAATACCCCCTATAACACGCATCAAGCCCTGTTCCTGAAGATACAGCATCTTGGCACGCCTCAACTCCGTCCCAACGTCAGACAGCGACTTCGCCTGCTTGACGGCGTTGCGCAAATGCTCGTTCAACATAATCGTCTCGAAAATGCACATCCTGCCGAAATAGCCCGTCTCCTGACAATTATCGCACGGCGAGGCCTTACCCCGCTTGTCATAAACCACCTTGCCCGTGCGATGAAAAACCTTCGCCTTCTCGGCTGGTATATTGAACTTGCGGAGCAAATCGCTGTTCGGCTCGTATGCCTGCCTGCACTGCTCGCATAACTTGCGAAGCAGCCGCTGGTTGCTCAAACCCAGAAGACACTCCACCGCCTTGTTTTTGTCGCCTACCAGTTTTATCCACTTGCCCAGCGCCCTCAGAATACTTTCCTCCTCGATAACAACGTAAATAAGCTTGCCTTCCGCGGCCGCACAGGCTATTTGCGCCGTCTCCGAATCCCCACAGTCCGCGACGCCCACGATGTCCGGGTCCATCCGTATAATTGCCTGCAACTTCTTGGAATAGGTGGTTATGCCGCTGTCGCCCAGCGCAAAGGTGTTCTGCGTTATATTTGGCAGCTTGCCCGATACTTGCTTCTCCAGCGTCGTGATTCCGTTGAGAAATGCGTCGTGATTCCTCAACAGCGTGTAAAGAGTCGTCGTCACTCCGCTGTTTTTCGGTCCCGAAACGATAAACACGCCTTTCTTGGCGTTACGCAATGTTTCTAACTGGTCAAGCTGCTCAACCGTCAGACCGAGGTCGCCAAGCTTGGTAATGTTCTGCTGCGTCATCAGCTTTGCCCGCATCTGCTCTCCGGCGTTCGAACCGGCGGTCGTCAGCTCCCAGTCTATTCTCTTGCCCTGTTTGAAAATCGTGAACTTGCCCTTCTGCGGCCTGCGCTTCTCCTCCATATCCAGATTCGACAAACTCTTCAAAAATCGAATCAGGTAATCCATCTGGTCCTTCGCAATCGCCGGCTGCTTCAGGGCCACCCCGTCGATGTGATATACAACATCGTAATTCTGCGGCGTGGGTATGCATACAACGTCGTACGCCCTGCGATACAACGCGTCGTTAAACAAGGTGTATGCCGCCTTGTACCCGAAATAGTCCGGCGTCTTCGCCTCAGGCACCGGAACTTCGTTGTTGTTCGCCGAGATGAAAACATACGATGCGACCGGCTCCTTCTTTTTTATGCTGCCCAAAAGCATGTCCTTGATGTAGCCAGGGGTAAACATTCGCTGAAACTCAGGCACAATCGAATTGCGGTGCATTATGTAGCTTATCGTCGCCGCCCCCGTCGCGACAAGATAAAACGCCAGCCCGATGATAAAGACCGGAATCAGAAGCCACACCACCCCCGACGCCGCCCATACCCCGAAAATAACCCCCGTCCAGAAAATGTACTTTGTACCAACCGCCTCCGCGTCCTTGTGGACCCAGTCGATAATGAACAGCCAGCCGAAATATAAAATCAAAAATACGGCGAACTTTATCGGCGATACGTACCCGCCGTATCCTGCTGCTGCTAAAAAATCAGGCATAAATACTCCATTACGGTATCAACTCAGCTCTCACAGGATGCCGCCCTTTTCCGCGCGAATGCCTTTGAGAACCATTTTCAGTTCATCAGGGTTGGGTGCGTACTTGTACGCGTCCTTCGGCTCAACGGAGCCATCCTTTATCAGCGCCACCAAACTGTCGGTGATATCTATCATCCCGTCCTGGGTGCAACTTCGAATCAGGTTCGGTATCTCGGATTCACGCTTCTCGCTGATTAGCTTGCGCGCCTCAGAATTGGCGAGAAGTATCTCGTTGGCCGGTATCCTGTCAACGCCCGGATTTACGCATGGCAGAAGCACCTGGCTCACCATCGCCCGCAAAGTCACACTCAACGTCTGCCTCGCAAGGTCACGTTCAACCTGCGGGAACAAATCCACCAATCGCTGAACCGCCTGCGCCGCGTTGGTCGCGTGAACCGTCCCGAAAACCAGATGCCCCGTCTCGGAAGCCCGCATTGCCGCACCAACCGTTTTGGCGTCGCGGAGTTCCCCGATGAAAACAACATCCGGGTCCTCTCGCATCAGGTACGTCAGTGCCTGGTCGTAATCAGGAACATCAATACCAACCTCTCGCTGCGAAACCAGCGCCTTTTTATCTTTGATGTAATATTCGATTGGGTCTTCGATTGTAACAATATGGCATGAACGGGTACTGTTAATGTAATCTATCATTGACACCGCCGTCGTCGTCTTACCGCTGCCCGTCGGCCCCACCACCAGCACAAGCCCCTGGTTGCTGTCCGCTATCTTCTTCAGCGTCGCGGGCAGGTAAAGCTGCTCAATGGTCGGGACGTCCGTATTAACCCTTCTCGCCACCAAGCTCACCAGCCCCCGCTGCCGGAATATATTTACGCGAAACCGGTCCTCCTCCGTCACCCCGTATGAAAAATCCAGCGTTCCGTTCTTAGCGAAAAATTGCTTCTGCTCCTCGCTTAGTATCTCAAAAGTCAACTGCTCAAGACGTTCCTCCGTCAACGTCTCGCCCGTCGTGCTGCGAAGCTCATCCTGTATCCGCAATCTGGCCGGCTGTCCTGCCTTAAGGTGTAAATCACTGGCACGTGTCTTTATCGCCGCCCGGAAAAACTTGTTTATTTCCGGCTCTCGGCTTTGAGATACGTCCTGCTCAGCAGATTGTCCCGAATCGACCATAATTAAACCGAATTTCGCAGCGACTATACTGTTTTTCCCCGGCTTCTGCGCCCGACGGGGGGCATAAACCCACACTATTATAAACTATTTAATATAGGGCATTATCGGCCATTTGTCAACCTCACCAAACGACCTTTTTTGCCCTCCCATACCACCCTGCGGGCCTCGATTGCCTTTACAATCACCCCGCAGACCTGTATCATATCCTTGTTCGCCGATGTAGCTCAATGGTAGAGCACGGCTTTCGTAAAGCC
Organism: Phycisphaerales bacterium; assembly: GCA_003141275.1. Lineage (GTDB taxonomy): Bacteria > Planctomycetota > Phycisphaerae > Sedimentisphaerales > Anaerobacaceae > Fen-1362. The sequence goes on along the minus strand of PLLM01000081.1, from coordinate 51,709 downwards.
GGGGTTATGGGTTCAAGTCCCGTCATCGGCTGTATTGATTTTGAGAAAGTTTTGGCTTATGAACATAAGCGACACAACAGCGCAGGCAAGGGAAGTTCTGTTTGACCTTTATAGAAAGATGAGTCCCTCCAGAAAAATCGAGCTGGTCTTCGATGCTTACCGCACAGGACAGCTTCTTTCAATGGCAGGGATAAGAAACCAATATCCGTCCGCCAGTGAAGATGAGGTCTGGCATATCTGGGCCAAACGCCACCTCGGCGAAGAGTTATACAATAAGGTCTATGGCACCTCTGAAAAATGACGAATCCACAGGACATTGCGGTTTTGGAAAAATTGACTGAGGTCCTTGAGAATCTACGCATTGCCTATTGTATAGGCGGGTCTATGGCGAGCTCAGCATACGGCACAGTGCGCTTTACTCAGGATGCCGACATCACAGTCGAACCGTTTGAGCAAATCGCGGAAAAGTTCTACGAGACACTGAAAAACGACTTTTATATAAGTATGGAGGCGATGAACCAAGCATTGCAAAGCAGAAGCAGCTTCAACGTTATACACTTCGCCACTGCCTTCAAGATAGATATTTTCATTCGCACTGAAAATGATTTTCAAAAACAGATGCTTTCGCGCGCCAGAAAATTGCGGTTAGGCGGCGGTGATAAGTTACTCTCTTTTGTGTCGCCGGAAGATATAGTCCTGCTCAAACTCGACTGGTTCAGGCAATCGGACTGCACTTCTCAGCGGCAGTGGTCGGACGTACAGGGCGTTTTGGCGGGACAGGCAAAATCTCTCGACTTCAACCACCTGAAAAACTGGGCGAAAAAACTTGGACTCACTGAGCTTTTAACCAAAGCGATTTCAGAATGCCAAACGTAGTGACTATATTGGTATGAGGCAAATATGACTAACGCGGACAAAGCGGCGGCAATTTTCAAAGAGGGTTTTTCCTGCTCGATGGCGGTACTCGGAGCTTATTGCGACCAGTTCGGCCTCGATAAAAAACTGGCATACAAGTTCAGCTCCGGCTTCGGCGGCGGCATGCATTTGGACCAGACCTGCGGCGCGGTGACAGGCGCATTTATGGTCCTCGGCCTTAAATACGGCAGAACAAGAGCAGACGACATCGAAGCCAAAATGAAAGTCGCCAAATTGACCAATGAGTTCGCCAAAAAATTCATGGCCCGCCACCACAACATAACCTGCACGGCCCTCATCGGCCACAACATCAGCACACCAGAGGGTTTCGAGGCGGCCAAAAAACAAGATGCGTTCAAACATCTCTGCCCGAAATACGTAATCTCCGCCGCGGAAATTTTAGACGAGATGCTCGGTTAATTTTATGGCTGGCGACTTACAACGCAAATACGATACCCTTAAAAAAATTCTCAAAGAACTCGGCTCTGTCGTCGTCGCTTATTCAGGAGGCGTCGATAGCACGCTCCTGCTCAAAGTTGCCGTCGATACCCTCGGCCCCAAAAACGTTCTCGCCTGCATCAGTGCGGGCGTCGTCGAGCCAAAACACGTCTTGCGACGCGCAAAAAAAATCGCCAAGACCTTACGCGTCCGACTCCAAACCATCGACGCAGATGAGCTTAAAGACCCCCATTTCGTCGCCAACAAAGCAGACCGGTGCTTTCACTGCAAAAGCCATTTGTGTCAGGAACTGATTGATATCGCCGGAAAAAAGGGCTTCAAGTATGTCGTATTCGGAACAAACCTCGACGACCTCGACGATTTTCGCCCCGGCAACCGCGCAATGAAACTCTTCGGCATCCGCTCACCCCTCGCCGAAGCCAAACTCACTAAACTCGATATCCGCACACTCAGCAGAAAACTCAAACTCGAAACCGCCGACGTCCCATCATCGCCCTGCCTCGCGTCTCGACTTGTTTATGGTTTACAGATAAGCGAAGAACGTCTTGCTCAAATCGAAAAAGCGGAAGATTTTCTCCGAACGCTGGGCCTCGTCGAATTCCGCGTCCGTCATCACGATACCATCGCCCGGATTGAGGTTCATCAGGAGGATTTCAAAAAGATTACCGCCGAACCGAACCGCTCTAAAATCATCAAAAAGCTCAAATCCCTCGGCTTCAAATACGTCGCAATCGACCTCCAGGGCTTCCGCTCCGGCTCATTAAACGAAACCCTCTCCAAATCTGAAAAACACTAATCCCTTCTGTCTTCTTGAAGCATAGCGAAGACGGGCATCCTGTCCGCTATACGCTACCCGCTGAACGCTGTCTTCTGTTTTCACTCAACTAAACCTAAAACTCTCGCCGAAATAATATAAGGTGGGCTTAACCCCATCCATATTTATGAAAACGATACTGTTTCTGACAAAACTGTTTTTCGTTCTCGCACTCGCTTTTTACGCCGGCTGCTCAGCCCAGCCGCCGGGCACCGATTCCTCACCCACGTTATTCCACGATTCCACCCCCTGCTCCCGTTTCGGCCCCGCTCGCATTGACGTCCTCCCCATAACCTCCATCGCACCAGCATCCGCCTCCGGCAGCGACTCCACCATCACCGCCTACGTCTGCCTCCTCGATGCCTTCGATTCCCAAATCAAGGCGCCCGTTGTTTTCCGCTTCGAGCTTTTCCAGCACATCCAGCGCTCCGCCGACCCAAAAGGCAAACGCCTCATCGTCTGGCCTGATATCGACCTGACCGACCCTGCCGCCAACAACAACCTCTGGCAGGACTTCCTCCGTGCCTATCTCTTCTCGCTCCCGCTGCAAAAATCCTCCGCCGAAAACTGCATCCTCCACGTTACCTGCTTCTGCCCCTCCGGCAAACGCCTCAACGCCGACTTCATCGTCCGAACAAAATAATTTATCGAAAGCACATAAACCGCAAATACACAATGGCTTATGGCAATAAGCATATATTTTTCTCAAAAAGTTATATTTTCCTTGACATATAAGCATTGTTTGGTAAAATTGCAACCCGCCAAGTCAGGAGCTTGGCGTAGTCGCCCCGCCAAGGCAAGGCATCAGGAACAGAAGTTCCATTTCGAATTGTAACCAAAACAAAAAAACTTGGTGTCTTTGCGCCTTAGTGGCAAAAAAGGGAGGATATTATGTCAACTATTCAAATCAAGGTTCCAAATTGGCTCGACCGTATTTTCACCTATCCACTGCTCACCTATCGCCTGTTCTGTTATGGCTATCCCTTCCGCAAAATTTCCCTCGGTGAGGGCCAATTTGCAATCCTCGATGCGCTGGATTACTATCGCTATTGTGCTTTCAAATGGACCATGGGCGGACAGGGCTCGGTTGTTTACGCCGTGAGAAGCACAAAAATAGGAGCTAAGATAACAACTCGGCGATTGCACAGGGAGATTATGAATGCCCCTAAAGGCCTTTTGGTTGACCACGCAAACGGCAACACACTCGACAACCGAAGGGCCAACCTCCGGCTGGCAACACACTTTCAAAATACCTGCAACAGGCGAAAAATCAAATCAAAAACCTCATCGCGATTCATCGGCCTTTATTGGGAGAAAAAGAGCAGCCGTTGGGTCACTCACATCAAGGACCATGGCAAAAGAATATATTTAGGCCGTTTCAAATCCGAATTCGACGCCGCCCGCGCCTATGACCATGCGGCAAGAATGTATCATAAGGAATTTGCACAATTAAATTTCCCCGACCAATCGTGACTCTCGTATTATTGAGGTCCAAGGTTAGCCCCCAGGCCTGCCTGGGGGTCATCCAAATAATATTTAGCCCTGCCATCTCCGCCGAAGTTGAGACGAGTGGCAGGGTTTTTTGTTTTGTCATTCCTGCGCAAGCAGGAATCCAGGTTTTCTCAAATTTTAAATCCCCTTCTCCCCGCCCCGATTCTATCTTGCAAATATCTCCATATCCTTTAAACTAATTACCTATGGCTAAGAAACCCGCATCCAATTCAAAGAAAACCCAAACGGCTGCCAAACCCTCCTCGCTCGTCGATACGCGAGTCATTTACTGCGGCGATAACCTCGAACAATTGAAAAAACTCCCCGACGAATGCGTTGACCTGATTTATATCGACCCGCCTTTTAATTCAAACCGCAACTACGAGGTCTTCTGGGGCGAGACAAAGGAAAAACGCGCCTTCGATGACCGCCACGCCTCAACGCAGGCCTATATTGACTTTATGCGTCCCCGCTGCGTCGAACTCCACCGCGTCCTCAAGAAAACCGGCTCATTCTACTACCACTGCGACTGGCACGCCTCGCACTACGTCAAAATTATGCTCGACCAGATTTTCGGCGAAAACCAGTTTCAGAACGAAATTGTGTGGAAGCGTACTTCTGCTCATGCAGATACTCATGGCTTTGGACATGTCCACGATATTATTTTTCGCTACTCAAATGGGGAGAAGCCCACGTTTAATGTCGAACTTAAGGAATATTCACAATCCTACTTGGATGGATATTTCAAATACACTGACGAGTATGTTGATACTCGGGGCAAGTTTAGAATAAACGATCTCACCGGTTCGGGATTAAGAAATGGCGAAACTGGCAAAACATGGCGAGGAATCGACCCTTCAAAAATAGGCAAAGGCCGCCATTGGATGCGCCCGCCGGAAGAACTTGAACAGTTGGCTGCCGAAGGAAGAATCTATTTCCCTCCAAGCGGAGGTGTTCCAAGCTGGAAGCGATATGTAAACGAAATTAAAGGCCAACCTGTTGATTCTATTTGGGATGACATTCAATCACTATCAACATTCTCAAGTGCGGCTAAAGAGGCACTTGGCTATCCGACACAAAAACCATTAGCGTTGCTCGACCGCATTATCAAAGCAAGCTCAAATGAAAATGATATTGTTCTCGATGCCTTTTGCGGATGCGGGACAGCGTTAGTCGCTGCTGAAAATCTTGGTCGTCAATGGATTGGTATCGATGTATCGCCTACTGCCTGCCGTGTTATGGCAAAACGTTTGCGCGATGTCTGCAAAATCAAAGAAGATGAAAAACTCTGGCAAATTGGTCGGGGCTTTGTTGTGCGTGACCTGCCGTGGACGGAGGCGAAACTGCGGGCGATGCCGCCGTTTGAGTTTGAAAACTGGGCCGTTATTGCTCTGGGCGGCAGGCCCAATGTCGCCAAGGTCGGCGATATGGGCATTGACGGGCGTATCTATCCGATATCGGCCATTCCAAAAAAGGACAAGGGAGAACTTGGCTTTATGGATGTCTGGTATCCTATCCAGGTAAAGCAAAAAGATAAAGTCGGCCGTCCCGATATTGATTCCTTTGAGGCCGTTATGACGCGAGAAGACAGAACAAAGGGCTTCTTTGTTGCGTTCGACTACTCATCCGACGCTATGAGTGAGATACAGGCCTTTTTCAAGAAGTCCGGCAAAACCATAATCGCCCTTACCGTCAAAGACATCCTCGACGAGCAAATCGCCTACAAACTGGCGTAAATTCGTTATTTGCCGCTGAGCCAGTTCGCCGCCAAAATTGCAAAATCTTCGAAATCTACTGTTCCGCTGTAATTCAAATCTGCGGAATTGATCCCGTTAAACGGCTTAAGATAAGGGTATGTCTGGCCGTTGCCGATTCCCCAAACTTCGACAAAGTCCCATTCCGCCGAGGTAAATGTCGAAAGCTTTTTCATTTGTGCTGTTGTCTTGCCCTCTCCCCCGCCGCTCACTTGGCCGCTAGTTTGAATATCCCAGAAACAGGAAATTATCGAATTGTAATTCAGACCTACCAATCCGCCAACATAGTTACCGTTTCCATTCACAGAACCAGTCGAGTAGCAGGAAATTATTGTACTCCAGCCGCTATCCCCCACCAATCCGCCTATATATTCACCTGTTCCGCTCACAGAACTTGTCGAGTAGCAAGAGACTATCGAGCTACCGCCTGTCTGCCCACTATACCCGGCCAATCCACCGATAAAGCTACTACCGCTTACAGAACCTGTCGAGTAAGAAACCGTTATCGAACCCTGCACATTGAATCCCACCAAACCGCCAACAAATTGAGAATCAGTAATACCGCTGACAGTGCCTGTTGAATGGCAATTGCTGATACTGCCGTTCTCGTTATGTCCAATCAGCCCGCCAACATAGTAGTCACCGGTTATATTGACATCCTCGACGCCTAAATTGCGAATTTGGCCGCCGGAGCCGACATAACCAAACAAGCCGATGAAATTGCTGCTTGGTTGATTAATGACTGCATTGCTGATTATATTATAGTTGCCGTCAAAGACGCCGATGAACGGTGTACTTTCGTTTCCAACCGGTGTCATTGTTACCCCCGCCAGATTAATATCCGCCGCCAGGATATAGCTTTTACCGTAATCATTCACATCGACCGCTAACAAGAGCAGGTCATTGGCATCAGCAATCTGATATGGGTCACCTGGCTCGCCTGTCCCACCGCTGTAATTAATATCCGTGGGATTGGTTCTAAAGTAGGGATATGTCTGGCCGTTGTCGATTCCCCACACGTTCAGAAAATCCCATCCTGCTGAGATAAAGGTATAAAGTGTTTTCATTTCCGCCGTTGTCTTGCCCGTCCCGCCGGCACTCGTCGTTTGCCCAGAAGTTTGTGTATCCCAGAAACTGCTTGTAAGATGGCCCCAATATCTATATCCCACCAGCCCGCCGACATAGTTGCTACCGGTGACTGCGCCCGTCGAGTAGCAATTACCGATATCGCCTTGGCTGTCTCCCACCAGACCACCGGCAAACTCATTAGCGCTGACGGAACTCTTCGAATAGCAATTGATGATACTGCCGCCGCTGTACCCGACCAATCCACCGACAAACCTGTTACCACTCACAGAACCTGTAGAGTAGCAAGCGGTTATTATCGAACTCGAACCCTGCGGAGTTCCAGCCACCAATCCGCCTACAGAATCATGGCCGCTGACAGCACAATTATCAATGCCGAGGTTTTTGACTGATCCGCCGTTTCCGATCTGACCGAACAGGCCGATGTTGGAATTACTTCCGCCATTGATGGTAAGATTAGTAATCTTATGCCCGTTGCCGTCAAACATCCCTGTAAAATCAGCACCTCCAATAATTGCCGTTGTAAAGACCTGCCCTGTCAAATTAATATCCGCTGTCAGGATAAAGCATTTGTTATAATCATTCGCATCGGCCGCCAACAACAGCAGGTCGTTGGCATCAGCAATCTGATATGGGTCGCTTGGCTCGCCTGTCCCGCCGCTATATGCGCCGAAGGCGCTGCCTGCCGCGAGGGTTAGTATGGCTGTAAGGGACAGGATAAATGTGTTTCTGGTTTTCATTTTTGTTCTCCTCCAAATTTTTAGTTGTTTTATGAAATGCGGCTTCCGATGCCTGTCTAAGGTGTGTCCGATCCAAAAAGTCACATCCCGTCCATAAAGTTCCTGTTAAATTAACTATAAATCCTCATTTCCCCCTTGTCAAACTTATTATTGAAACCCGCCCCAGGCGGGAAAGAAAAAGAGGTCAGGAGCTTTTTTTTTCAGGGCGATTCAAAAACAAAACCGGCAGTGTAAATCAGTGTGAATCGGTGTCTAAAATTCTTCGTGTTTTTTCGTGTCTTCGTGGTGAAAAAAACAGCGAAATCTGCGTCATTTTACTGTCAGCCGCTAAACGCCTTATGCGTGGGCAACAAAGTTGCAGGCGGAAGAAACAATGGCGTTGCGCAAAAATCATATTTTGAGCAAAGGCCTTGTTGACTACGCCTCGGCTGACATAACCCGTGTAATCTGTGTAATCAGTGGCAAAAAAAACAGTGTTAATCCGCGTTTAAGAAAAGGTCTCTGTGCCCTCTGCCTGCCCTGAGCAAGCGCAGCGCGTCGAAGGGTGGCTAAATACATACTAACGACTAATTCCTAACGATTTCCACATCAATTTAGCCGCCCTTTATCAGTATAATCGGAAGTACCTGCCAACAACCCGGCCTTGTGGATAACCTGTTGATAGTTTTTGCCCTATATTTGAGTAGGAAAAACAGCCACACCATAATTTGTTGCCAAAATAACAAAACTCCGACCACGCCGGTTACGAGACAAATGCTAACCTCATTTTAAATAAGAAGTTATGTCGCATTGAAGGGGCGAGATAATGGGCAAGCTGAGTCCAGATATTTAATCTGGGTAAAATATTGATTGTTAGAAAATTCAAACTGTTTTAACAAAATATCAAAGTCAAAGTGGATAACTCCCTGTTTGATGATTTGTTCGAGCATCTGTGGCAACGCTTGCCAAGTCGGCAAATCGTTGGAATATCGGCACTTATGAAATCACTGTTTGTCGAAGAACGCGGCGATTTTTTCTTCCAGTTTTTTGCAGGCGGCTTTCGGGTCCGGCGAAGCGGCAACCGCAGAGCTGACGGCGATGGTCCTGGCGCCGGCTCGCAGGACGGCATCGATATTGTTTTCGTTTATGCCCCCGATAGCAACATGACCAACACCTGTATCTGTTAAAACAGGTAACGCCTGTCTAACATATTCGAGGCCGACGGGTTTCGCATCCGGCTTGGTCGGCGTCGCAAAGACGGGGCCAAGCGAGACATACGTCGGCAGTTCCGCGATTGCCGCGTTAAGCTGGGCAAGAGAATGAGTGCTCTTGCCGAAAATCAACGGCAGTAACTGAAGTTTGCGTGCCTGCTCAATCGGCAAATCGTTTTGCCCTAAGTGCACGCCATCAGCGCCGCTCGCTATGGCAATATCAGCCCGGTCATCAATAATGCTTATAACCCCCGCGTCTTTGCACATCTTCACAAATTCACAGGCGACCGCGAAATATCTGTCCGCGTCAATATCTTTTGCCCGCAACTGAAGACAATCAACCCCACCCGCGATACATTGCCCCGCCAGAGCGAAAACATCCGCAGGCAGATTCAAACTAATCAGAACATACAGCCGAACCTTGCTGAACCTGCCCTGGGCGTCGGCAAACAGGGCAATATCCTTTTCTAATGAATAGCCAGTGTATCGCAGCCGTTCCATCTGGTCAGCGATGCGCCCCTCATCACTTCGCAATATCTCCGCGAGAACGCGGAGCGCCTCGGGCAGCCGTTTGCAGGCAGCGGTAAACGAATCCTTCAAATCCGTCCGACCAATCGCGCTTTCTATCGTTTGCCCGATGCCGACGTCGCCGGGCGTATCCCTGCTCGCAAGCAACTGCTCAGCGTTAAGCCGGGCTATTGCCGACGAGAGCTTATGGCGCATCTCTTTGGCTCGACCGCTCAGTGGGGCGCTATTGAGGGTAAATCGACAGTAATCCTCAATTACACGAAGCGCTTCGCGTGCCCTGTTAAAATTCGCGTCAATTATCCTGTAGCCGGCTCGTTCCATACTCGCATGATTATAAGAGATTCCGGCGGATAGGTAAAAAAAAAACAGGGTCGCCTCCTCCGGCGACCCTTACCTATAGTATAACAAAACCGGCCAAGCCGGTCTTGGCTGCCATTAAATCGGGCGGACATCACATTCCTCCTCATTATCGAGTTTTTGAGCGTCCCGCCCAATTATATTAGTAATCAAAGGTAAGATATCGAACGTAGCAAACATTATGCCATTGGGAACAAAGATACTGGCTGCAGAAACAATACGAACCTAACGATTTGACCTGGATAAAGTTACAAACCCGGTACTATTACAGACAACACGCAATCCACTGACATGCTTTAGCAGTGCGTTGTTTTTTTGCAACGTACAATTTTAGGGCAACTTACCCCGTTCGGCTTTAGGGCTTATAATTTGTTAATTTAGGACGGATTCTGCATTTATGTTTACAAAAAGCAACGCAGGTATTCTAAAAAGAAACACGGACAGACATGAAAGTGCAAGGTCTGTGATAAGCCGAAACAGAACCTGAAAAGATTTTTTTAAAAAATTTCCGTTTTTTGCTTGACTGTCTCTACACTTGTAGAGTAAGCTCGTCATTGTTAGAGGAATTAAGGAGCTTAATATGACAAGGAAACAATGGGAGCTTACAGCAGGCGAATGGGCAATCATACAGGCCGTATGGGACAACGAGCCGTGTGCCGCACCAACTATTCAGGAGGCGCTGGAAAAGAAAATCGGCTGGAGCTACAGCACGGTCAAAACAATGATGGACCGGATGGTCGGCAAGGGGCTGCTTAGGACGCAGAGGATACGCAATCTTATTCTTTATAGTTCAAGCATTACGAAAAAAGAGGCGCAAAGCGGAGAGATAATGCGGGCGATGAGGCGGGCGTTTGACGGTGCGCTTACGCCGATGATGCAGTTTATGCTGGACAGTAAAAGTTTGACCGAAGATGAGCTGGGGCAGCTTGAAGCGATGATAAAAAACAAGAAAGATAAAACAAAAGGCGGCAAATGAGGAGGAACACGAGAAAATTTTACTGGGAGGTCAGCTTATGGATATTGTAATAGAGCAAATCAATTCAGCGGGGAAAACATTCGTTGAGTTTGCGTGGCCGATGCTGTGGCAGGTCAGCGTGCTGATAGCGATTTTGTTGGCGGCGGACTGGCTGCTGCGCAGAAAGGTGCGAGCGGTATTTCGCTACTGGCTGTGGATGCTGGTGCTGGCGAAACTATTTTTGCCGACGACGCTGTCAAGCCCGGTGAGCATCGGTTTGCTGACGGGTAACACGCTACCCGCAATCAATATTGCCGCGACTGAACAGTCCGCCTTGAGCGAGACCGAACGGCCCGTGGGTGGCGATATTACAAATATTCTTCCCTATTCGCCACGCACAGCGGAAACAGGCGAGGCGAGCGTCGCTTTGCATACGGAAGCGCCGATTCAGAGCCAGGCCGTTACGCCTGTGGTGTCACTGACACGGGAGGGCGGGATATTTCTGGTTTGGCTGATGGTTGTCTGCGCGATGCTTTTATTGCTTATGCAGCGGGCGGTATTTGTCTGCGGGTTAGTAAGGCAATCAGCAGAAGCGACCGGCTTAATGAACGATGCGCTTAAGTTTTGCTGTAACCAGATGGGTGTCAGGCAGACAATCGGGTTGAAGATTTCGCCAAACGCGACAAGCCCGGCGGTATGCGGGCTGTTTCGGCCTGTGATTTTAGTGCCGCAGGGACTCGGCTCAAGTTTGGGAGTAAATTCGCTGCGTATGGTATTGATGCACGAGCTGGCGCATATAAAGCGCGGCGACCTGTGGGTAAATCTGCTGCAGACGGTTTTGCAGATTGCATACTTCTACAATCCGCTGTTATGGGTGGCCAACTGGGCAATTCGGCGCGTGCGCGAGCAGGCGGTAGATGAAGCGGTGCAGGTTGCGCTTGGAGAGAGAGCTAATCAATATCCTGAAACGCTGCTGAACGTCGCGCGACTGGCATTTGAACGGCCGGCGTTGAGTTTGCGATTGATAGGCGTTGTAGAATCGAAGAGCGCACTTACCGGCCGGATTAAAAGGATGCTGACCCGGCCCATACCGAAAACCGCAAAACTTGGGATAATCGGTTCGTTAGCAATAATCTTTTTCGCGGCGGTGTTATTGCCGATGGCAAAGGCGGGCCCGCCCCTGGAATTCGTTATTAAGGGCACTGTTACCGACGCTCAAACAGGCAAACCAGTCGCCGGAGCAAAGGTTGGAGATGCGGAGCGATATGCAGGGGGAAAGTATGGAACAGTGACGGATTCAGAAGGAAATTACAGTTATAAAACATGGTATGAAGAACACAACGTAAAATGCGAAGCGTCCGGCTATAAAACAGAAACCAAAGTTCTCATGACCAAGGCGCTCGGTTCAGAGCGGGAAAAAATCCTGGATTTTGCTATCAGCAGCAAGAAGAAAAATGTGGTAATGCATCCGGTTGATTTTGAGATTACGACAGCAAAATTTAACCAAGGAGATTTAATCGAGATTACTGATTTGCTGGGTACGGCTTCAGATGTCAGGCCGGGCGAGACATACATTGTAAGCGGCAGATACACGCTGAAATCACACGATGAGGCGCTGCTGCACGTTTATGCCACAGACGGTGAAACCCAAAGTTCACAAGGGCCGGTGGTTACGCGGGGCGAAGGCCGGTTTACCCGGACATTTACATTATTGAAGGAAGGAGACCTGCATTTAAGTTTCTATCCTGCAAAGGGCGGAGATGGTTTTGGAGGCGTCTATTTCGCACAAAAAAAAGCGGATGCAGGGACAGAAGCCGTGCAAAAAACGGGGGCGGAGGTTGTGGATGTAGCCGTGGAGAATTTTGATATTCGGCCATATCCGGAGGGCGGGCTTTACACTGTAACGGTATCGATACGGAATAGAGGCGGGGCGAAAAGCCCTAAATTCGGAGTAAATTTTTATCAGGGGGACCCCAACAATTTGAAGCCAATAATGCACGAGGCGGGGCCGATTAAGCCGGGCGATGTGTGGCGAGAAGGGTCTACGCCGTTTGCCTTGAGGGAGGGAACGAACGAGATTGCGGTAGTACTTGACCCGGACAACACAATCGGGGAATCCGACAGGACGAACAATGAGGCGTCGATGAAGGTTGTTGTTAAAGACGGCAAGATAATTGAGAAAAAGGTTTCTTTGTCATCAGCGCATGGTATCGGTAAGGAAACAACAGGAATTTCTAAGCCGGTAATCTACGCGGCGGAGTTTGGAGGTAAATCGGAGTCCGATACCAACAATACGCAGGCCGCTAAAACCGGAGGACAAACGATAGATGAGCAAAGCAGGGGCGAGGAAATCATCAAACGGATGACTGAGGCGAATCGTTACTGGTTAATCGGGCCGCCAGCTGAGGTTAAAAGTTATTCATACGATTTTGCTCTTTATCAGGGAGAGACCAAAACGTTTAAGGTACCAGAACCATCATCGGCTGACAGGACCACACGGCAGGGCATTACATACGAGTCGCTCCTTCACAAATTGGCAAAAGAGCCATTTGCTGCGACCTATACCTCAATCAAAGAAGTCAACGGGATCATTAGGACTGATTTTAAGCTGAAGGAGTCGATACAGATTCATGCGGGCAATGGACTAAGGGGACGCTGGTATGGTTCTTTTGACCAGCGCGTGGAAGGAGGGACGTTTTGGATTGATGCGAAGAAAATGCTCCCTGTCAGGGCAAAGTGCAACGAGGTCTATGAGTATTTCTCGGATTACGCGGCGGTTGATGAGACACACTATGTGCCGTTAAGAGTCAAGATTGACGAAAATGATATGCCTATGCATATGCATTTTGACTGGACGTTCAAACTGCACAAGCCGGGACTTTGGCTGTTCGATGAAAGCCATTATTTCCCTGACGGACATAAGCCGGTGGTGGCTGCCTCAATAAATAATGTGCGGGTTAACGGAGAATCATCCGCAGGATCAGATTCAGTGCAAGGAGAGGCGACAGTTCATGCAGATAGCAGCCCGCCGGTTGTTGTGAAGACAACTCCGGAAACGTTTACGAATGATGTCCCGTCAAATTTGAACAACCTCACAGTTGCGTTTAACCAGCAGATGACGGATGAGTCCTGGTCGTGGACGGGAGGGGGTGAAACGTTCCCAAAAACGGCAGGACAACCAAGTTATGACCAGGTCGGGACAACATGCAGGTTGCCCGTTAGTTTGGAGCCGGGCAAGGTTTATTGGGTAGGAATAAACAGCCCGAGTTTTCAGAATTTCAAGAGCGTAAGCGGCGTGCCGGCAAAGCAATATGTGATTTTGTTTGCGACTAAAGGCAGCGACGGCAAGCCAACGCCAATTCCTGAAGATTTAATCGCAAAGGCAAAAAGCGTAAATGAGAGCGCACAGGAAACATCATCCGGGCCGGCAAAGAAAACAAATGGGACAGAGTCAGCGCCTTATACGCAGATAACGTACAATGATATTCGGCCCGATGGGACAATTTTCTTCAAAAATACTATCCGCCAGATAAACAAAAGCGGGGGAACGATGACCGCCTACAATTTTATTAATTCTGATTTTGTGCAGGTTACGGCAATGAGAGACGCCAACGGCAGGGAAATGAAATTTAATAACATTCACGACGGGGATATTTTCCGTTATGAAGTTACTTTTAACAAGCCGATACCTCCCGGAGAATTGATTGAATATACCAGTGAGGGAACGATGAAGGGGTTAATAAAGCCGGTGGCCGGCGAGCAAGGTGTGTTTCAGTATTATATGAGGCACAGTCCGGCGGCAGATGAGCCAACTCGGCGAGTAGAAACGTATCTGTTGCCCACCGGAGCGGAGTTAATCAGCACTACCCCCGAAGATATGGAGAAGCAAACGAAGGAGGGGCGGATTGAACTTCACGTTGAAAAGATGATACCAATCGGCGGAAGCATTACGACTTCGTTTAAGTATCGTATGCCGTAAGATAAGGCCTGTTTGTTTGCGGGGTGGTAATTTACAGTCGTGCGGTTATAATGGCGTCTTTCGGGACGCCACTTTTATGCGTGGATTCGACAAGCTCACCACAAGCAAACATATAGAGATACTAGGTTCGACGGGTTGGATTAGGAAAGCTTCCGGAGACATTTAGTATATGCAGATTTGTTTCGGACCAAATCGCTATTTGAAGGCAGGACTGATTGTATGCTGCGTTTTTATTGCGGGTTCGATAAGCGCAGCGGAGGGCTTGGGGGAATGGAAACACGCGGACAAACTCGACGAGCAGACACAAGCAAAGTTGCGTAGCGCTGAGCAATTTTTTGCCCAACTCTACGAGATTCCAAAAGAAAACAGGCCGGAGGACGCAAACCTGTGGATGAAGGATTTGCGAAGCGGCAATCGTGATTTGGCGCCGCGTGCGGCGGCGTGCCTGGGGATATTCCGAATAAAAGAGGCCAGAGAGGTTTTGGAAGCGGCGGTTACGGCCGGGACAAGCGACAACCGCGTTAAATGGATAGCAACCCGTTCGCTTGGGCTTATTGCAGATAATCGCTCTGCGCCTGTCCTTATAGAAATTTTGGACCATCCTAACGGAGAGGTTCGTTTGTATGCAAGGACAGCTCTGACGGAGATAGCCGGCGTATATTTAGGCGAGAACAAGGACAAATGGCGGGCGTGGCTGAAAGATCCAAACGAAAGTATAATTAAAAAGCAAGGTGACGAAGAAAGGGACACCGATATCGGCGGCGGCAACAAATCTCCGGCCGAAAAGCTGCGGTGGCTGATTGACGAAAAATACTCGTATCGAGACATTAGAGGAGTTGACTGGGACAAGGCGTTTTCGACTTTTGGGCCGTTAATGGAACGTGCACAGACGCCGGAGCAGTTTGCGGAGGTTGCATCCAAACTGATGGAGCGTGCGCGCGACCCACACCTTTGGATAAAAGTAGGCGATAAATCAATCGGGGGCTTCAAGCGAAACGTTGTGCGGAATTACAACATATCCACATTGCGTCGGATTGTGCCCGGATTTGTCGAGCGCAACAAGCGGATAAGCACAGGACGATTCGAAGACGGCATCGGTTATATAATGATAGCGGACTGGTCAAAGCAAGAGGAAAACAGCCTTGAACCGGCCTTTGCGGCGTTAAAGGAATTTGCCGATGCGCCGGGCGTTATTATCGACGTGAGGCCAAATTCCGGCGGGTCAGAGCCGCTTGCTGAAGAATTTGCGGGCTGTTTTATAGATAAGCCGGTTTTGTATTCTAAGCACCTTAACCGCAAGGCCGGTGAGCCGAACGGTTTTACCATACCGCAGGAGCGAATCTTACAGCCAAATAAAGAAAAACCTCATTACAGAGGCAAGGTAGTTGTGCTTATGGGACAGGTGAATATGAGCAGTTGTGAATCATTTTTGCTTATGATGAAGCAATCGCCCAACTGCAACCTCATCGGGCAAAAATCTTACGGCAGCAGCGGCAATCCAAAGCCATATGAACTCGGTAATGGAGTTACTGTGTGGCTGCCGTCATGGAAAGACCTGCTACCGGACGGGACCTGCCTTGAAGGACACGGTGTTTTACCGGATATTGCCATAAGCACAACCGATGCCCAGTTTAATAATGGAGACCCCGTTCTCGACGCCGGCTTAAAATATCTTCGCGGACGGTAATCCGCCGCTTCGGTATCTCAGGCGTTTCGTATTGGCAATCAAAAGTGGCTTTTTATGGCTATGCGGTTATAATGGCGTCTTTCGAGACGTCATTTTTATGCGCAAACGTATCGCCATCTTGGGTTCGACGGGGTCGATAGGAACGACGGCCCTGCGGGTTATCGACGGGCTGAATTCGTCGCCCGGCAAGGAAGGAAAATTTGAGGTTATTGCGCTTAGCGGGCACAGCAACGTCAAATTATTAGCAGAGCAGGTGCGGCGATACAGACCCAATTACGTGGCGGTAAGCGACGTCGATTGCGTTGAGGAATTTCGCCGGCTCATAGAAGGGTTGGATGTAAAGGTTTTGGCGGGGGCAGAGGGGCTGACGGAAATCGCGGGACTTGAGGAAGTCGATACGGTTCTGGCTGCGGTTGTGGGGGTTGCGGGGTTGTCGGCGGTATTGGCGGCGGTTCGTAAAGGCAAGAGGATTGCGATAGCGAATAAAGAGCCGTTAGTTATAGCGGGCCAGTTGATTACCGCGGAGGCGAAAAAATACGGAGCGGAGCTGCTGCCCGTTGACAGCGAACACTCGGCTATTTTTCAGGCGATGCAGGCGGGCAGGCACGAAGAAGTTGCGAAGATTGTTCTGACAACATCCGGGGGGCCATTCAGGAAGGCGAATCCCGCGGGGATACCGGACGCGAGTATCGAGCAGGTGCTGGCGCATCCGGTGTGGCGGATGGGGCCGAAGATTACGGTTGATTCGGCGACGATGATGAACAAGGCGCTGGAGATAATCGAGGCGCGATGGCTTTTTGATGTGCCTGCTGAAAAAATAGAAGTTATGGTTCATCCCGAGTCGATAGTTCATTCAATGGTGGAGTTTGTGGACGGCTCGGTAATTGCGCAGATGGGAAGTCCGGATATGTCTCTTCCGATTCAATACGCGCTGACATATCCGCTGCGTCTGCCAGGCCCAGCGAAGAAACTTCAGCTTGACCGGCTGAAGACGCTGACCTTCGAGAAGCCAAACCCGCAGGTATTTCCCGCGATAGAGATGGGTTTCGAGGTTGTTCAAAAGGGCGGGACGGCCGCGGCGGTATTTAACGCGGCGAACGAGGCCGCCGTCGGGCAATTTCTGGCGGGGAAAATAAAATTTGGAAATATCGTTGAACTTGTCCGGCGATGCTTAGACAACCACATTATCGAAATGAATGGTCACGGGCAAAATGCCCGCGACACGAATGCGTCGCTTGAAGAATTATTAGAGGCGGACGCCTGGGCAAAGAAAGAGGTAACGGAATGTCTGAAAAATCATCAGCTTCGATGAGAATGTACTCACGAGTTATTTTGCTGGCTATGGTGGTCGTCGCGACCCTTGTTCTTATTATACGCAATATCGGCGTTTCCAAAAACATCCTGCTGGTGCTGCTGGGTTTCGGCGCGGTCATTTTAATTCATGAGCTTGGGCACTTTGTCGTCGCAAAACTGTGCGGGATAAAGGTTGAGGCGTTTTCGATAGGGATGCCGCCTATTTTGTTCGGCATAAAGAAGGCAAACATAGGCTGGCGGATACGCATTCTGCCTGAGCTGCTGCGTGATGTTCGTCCCGGCGAAGGCGAAGACGCAGAAAGAACAGAGTCGCCGAGCCGCAGCCAGGAAGGCGAGGATTCCGACGACGGGCTTTTAAGTTTCACGGTGGGTAAAAAAATTCTGCCGGATTCGACAAGCTCACCGCAGGCCGGCGAAACCGAATATCGAATAGGGCTGATTCCTTTGGGCGGTTTTGTGAAAATGTTAGGTCAGGAAGACGTGGGGCCGGTGAAGGCAAACACTGACCCGAGGTCGTTCGCCAATAAACCCGCTCTTGCCCGCGCGGCAGTATTGGCCGCGGGAGTAACTTTCAACGCGATAAGCGCAGTTGTGGGATATATGATAGTGTTCCTGATAGGTATAGGTTTGACAGCCCCTATCGTGGGCGGCGTTTTGCCCGGCTCGCCGGCGGAAAAGGCAGGGATAAAACCGGGTGATGAAATAGTCGAGGTAGCGGGGGACAGCAGCCGGCTGGATTTCAGCGATATTATGATGGCGGCTGTGCTTTCCGGGAAAGACAAGTCGATACCGCTTAAGGTCCGCCGGGCCGACGGCGCAATCGATGACATTGCATTAGTCGCGAAGCAATTGCCGGGCGGGCAGTTTCGGGGATTCGGCATACAAAAACCATCTACCCTGACCATAGCACAATTGCCTCCCGCAGACGCCAACAAGTTGTTTGAAAACACGGGCCTGAAGCCCGGCGACCGCATCAGGGCCGTCGCGGAAATCGAAGTTAACAACCACTGGCAGATAGAGCCGATAATTGAAGGAATTTTTGAGCCGAACATTACGTTTTCGACGGAGCGACGGGAAGCATCGGGGCAGTCGCATCTTGTCGAAGGCCGACTCGCTTTGAGTTTTACGCCCGCGAATGACCTTGTCGGGGAATCTGAAGCAAACCTCGCTAATATCTGTTCTATGACACCGCGACTGCGGATAGCAGTGGTATCGGAAGAATCGAGGTCACTTAAGGAATGGTTCCTGCGATTAATAGGCGTCGGCAAAGGCAGGGAAAAACTGAAGCAGGGTGATATTATCGTCGGGCTGGCTGATGTAAATAATCCGACGTTTACCGAGATGCGCGAGATTACGAAGGCGCACCAGAACAATGATCTTGCGATTACAGTTCTTCGCACGGACACCAATGGGATAGAGAAGCGCATAACCATATCGGTGATTCCACAGCTGGGTGCGGATTCCAACCGGGTGGTAATCGGCATAATTCCCGAACTTGATACCGGACACGCAGTAGTCGCCAAAACAATCGCTACTGAACGGCATCCCAATCCGCCGGCGATTCCTCGCGGCGCAACGATAACGGCGGTCGACGGCATTGAAGTGTCCAGTTTTTATGATGTTGCACGCCTGTTGAAGCGGAATTCAGGCCAGCGTATTACAATTGATTGGCGGCTCGATGAGCAAACAGCCGGCAACACGGTTATAAACGTGGGTGAGAAATGGGATGTTGTCAGCGCGTACGCTTCTACCAGGGAGGTGTTGCCGTTCGCAGAGCTGGAACGGATATACAAAGCCGACGGGCCTATCGACGCGATTGGGATGGGATACAAACGCACAAAGACGTTTATCCTCCAGACGTATGTCACCCTGTATCAGCTTATAGGCGGACTTGTAAGCCCCAAGCAGCTTATGGGGCCAGTGGGCATACTGACATTCAGCTATAAGATTGTGGCCGCGAAGCCATTTATTTATTACATATATTTCCTCGGGCTTATAAGCGCATCCATCGCGGTGCTGAATTTTCTGCCGGTGCCGCCATTTGACGGGGGACTGACGGTGCTTTTGCTGGTCGAGAAAATCAAAGGTTCGGCAATAAGCGTAAAAGCGCAGGAGGCAATCGCTTATGCGGCGTGGGCAATGCTGCTGATGCTTGTAGTGTATGTGACATACAACGACATTTTGCGAATTATCTTTGGTTTCTTCAGCTGACCCGCCCCGAGGCGAGGTCTCGCCTTTGGCGGACGATAACGTAAAGGACTCATAAATTCAGAAAGGATTCTGGAAGCAGCGATGACACCTGATAAAATATCCGCAGAGGCGTATCACGATAACCTGCAGGCGGCCCTGATCGAGTTTGACCCCGAAGTCCACAAGCTGATAACAAAAGAATACGAGCGATTGTACGGGACAATACAGCTTTTGGCGGCGGAAAATCAGTGTTCGCGTGCAGCGCTGGCTGCGCTGGGTTCAATCCTGCAGAACAAAACCAGCGAAGGATTCCCCTCGGCCCGGCTTCATGGCGGCAGCGGCGTTATGGACGAGGTCGAGGGACTGGCCATCGAGCGAGCCAAACGTGCGTTCGGCGCAAAATATGCTAACGTCCAGCCGCATTCGGGAACGACGGCCAATCAAATCGTCATAACCGCCCTGCTTAAGCCCGGCGATAAAATATTGAGTATGGCGACGAGTCACGGCGGACATTATTCACACGGCTTCATAGATTCAATCACCGCGAGATTTTTCGAGATTGAAAGTTATCACGTTGACCGGGACACGTTTCTTCTGGACTATGATGAAATACTAAAGCAGGCGAGACGATTCGGGCCAAAACTGATTATATGCGGAGCAAGCGCATATCCCCGCTCAATCGACTTCGCGCGCTTTAGACAAATCGCCGACGAGGCGGGAGCATTATTGCTCGCAGATATTTCGCATTTGTCTGCGCTGGTTATGGGGGGAGTTCACGCATCGCCAATAGATTACGCTCACCTGACAACCACCAGCACCTATAAGCCCGGCGGGCCAAGNNCCCGGCATTCAGGGGACACCATATTTCAGCAATATCGCCGCCAAGGCGGTATTTTTCAAAGAGGCCATGTCGGAACAATACAAAGCGAGGCAATTTAAGGTGGTGGAAAACGCGAAACGTCTGGCCGATGCGCTGCTTAAAAAAGGGTACAACATTCTCACCGGCGGCACCGACAACCACCTGATGCTTGTCAACATTGCTGACAACCCGTCTCATCTCACGGGACTCAGCGCCCAACAATGCCTCGAACAATGCGGCATAGTCGTCGATAAGATCCTATTGCCTTATGATAAGAACCCTAATGGCCCAAGCGGCGTACGATTAGGCACACCTATTATTACGAAAAATGGCATGGGCGCCGCGGAAATCGACCTGATATCTGAGCTTGTCGATACGGTGCTAAGTAATTTGAAATCGCCCTGCCGGACAATCGACCCGTCGATTGCGGAACGTGTCAGGAAACAGGCAAGAGAGCTGGCTAACGAATTTCCTATCCGCTGACACAGTTCCGTGTTTGTAACGGTTCTGGCGTATTCGCCCTGTTTTGTTATAATAAAGGCATATTTCAGGACAAGGCCCGTCCCGATGCTTTGTTTATAATTGAGCTCATCTCACGGGGACGGAGTCCGAAAAAACCGATTGGCACCAACGGCAGATAATCGATGAAACTTATAAAGAAAAACATGGTTGCAAATTTTGCCGGGAGTACGTGGCAGACCCTGATTGGGCTGATTTTTCTCCCACTTTATATTAAATTTCTTGGGATGGAATCCTGGGGGCTGATTGGCATTTTTGCCGCGATGCAGAACATGTCAGGTATTTTGGACCTGGGTATGAGCAACACGCTGAATCGTGAAATGGCCCGTCTGTCTGCACTGCAGGACCGGGAACAGGAAATGCGCAATCTTGTCCGGACACTGGAAGTTCTTTACTGGAGCGTCGCTGTGTTTGCCGGGATTATCGTGGCGTTATTATCGCCGGTCATTGCGCATCACTGGGTCAAAGCGGAGCAGTTATCCAACTCAACCGTCACACAAGCGCTTTTAATGATGGGATTGGCAATAACCCTCCAGATGCCGATCGGATTTTACTCCGGAGGATTGATGGGCCTGCAGAGACAGGTCCTGCTTAACGCGATTATCATCGCCACAAGCACATTACGCGGCATTGGGGCGGTTCTGATTCTGTGGCTGGTTTCTCCGACAATTCAGGCCTTTTTTTTATGGCAAATCGTCATCAGCATACTGAACATACTTCTTTTGGCGATGTTTCTTAAGCGCCGACTTTCGTTTGGCAACAACAAATCAGTTTTTCAAAAACAACTGCTCGAGGGGATTTGGAAGTTTAGCGCGGGAATGAGCGGGATAACGATACTGGCATTAATTCTTACTCAAATGGACAAGGTAATATTAAGCAAGATGCTCACGCTTAAAATGTTTGGTTATTACACTCTTGCCTGGACGGTAGCGACGAGCATTGGCGGCCTCTTCACGGCGGTATTTAGCAGTATTTACCCAAGATTGACGCAATTAGTTTCTATTAACGACCAGGATGAACTGAAACGACTCTATCATGAAAGCTGCCAGTTTGTCTCTGTTCTGATTCTGCCTCCTGCCATTGTTATTGCCTTATTTTCCAACGAACTCCTCCAACTCCTCTTTTCGTGGACACAGAACCCAACAACGGCAGAAAACACCCATCTCCTGGTAAGCATTCTGATTTGCGGCACGGCACTTAACGGATTAATGTATATCCCCTATGCACTGCAACTGGCATTTGGCTGGACCAGATTATCTGTTTTTAAAAATATAATCGCGGTGATTCTACTTGTCCCGCTAATTATCTACATGACAAAGCAATATGGTGCGACAGGCGCAGCCAGCGTATGGGTACTTTTAAATTTGGGCTACGTCTTCTTTGAAATTCCAATAATGCACCGTCGATTATTGCGTAAAGAAAAATGGCGATGGTATTCGCAGGATGTTTGTCTTCCGCTTGCGGTATGTATTCTAATAGCCGGTCCTGGTCGAGTATTGATTAGCGGACCGGTACCTCAATTTACGATGTTGCTGTATTTAATAATCGTTTCGGCTTTAACGCTTGGAATAACGGCAATTGCAACCCCTGTAACGAGGACGTGGCTGTTTATGCAGTTATCAAAAATAAAATTAGCACAGGGAACTAAATGAACACAAAAGCACCGGTTACGCAAAAGAATTTTTTACGGTAATAAGTTACTTACATATATGCCGCAAGAGAACGTTGACAAAATGTATTATTCGCAGTTTGGTGAAGATAAAATCCTTTTTGAAATTTTCCAGAGGAAGACCGGCGGGGTCTGCGTCGAAGTTGGGGCAAACAACGGGGTCGACGACAGCACCTCGTTGTTTTTCGAAAAAATAGGATGGAAGTGCATTTTGGTTGAGCCAAATCCTATCTTGTGTCAAATGATTCGGTCGGCACGAAACTCACTGCTGTATGAATGTGCTGTTTCTGACAGACGTGGGGTAGCCACGCTTTATGTAGCAGAAGGCTCCGAGAGGGCCCACGGGGTGTCGATGCTATCCGTCGAAGAAGAGGGCGCTCGAAACAAGATTAAATCCTATGGCTTTACCTGCCACCCTGTGCAGGTTGATACAAGGACATTAGATGACATCCTGGCGGAACTGACGCTCAGCAGCGGTATCGATTTTGTTTCAATCGACGTCGAAGGCCATGAACTCGAAGCTCTCAAGGGGTTTTCCATTGAACGATGGAAGCCAATGATAATGCTGGTTGAAGACAACTTTGACTTTGGGAACAACACTGTTAGCAATTATTTAAAAAAATTTGGCTATGTCAGGTTCATGCGAACCGGCGTAAATGACTGGTATGCGCATCGAACAAATAAACAACTCGTAAATATGAGAAACAAAACCAGGATAAAATGGCTTGCATGGCTTGCATTTAAAAGAAGAGTAAAAAACAAACTCATAAAAATTCCGCTGATTTCGAAACTTGCAGGTTACTTTAGGGCATAAGGGACCAGAAGCTATGCCTCTCATCTCGCTTTCCATATGCATCCCCACATATAACTTCGGCAAATTTATCGGGGAGACCCTTGAAAGCATAGTATGCCAATTAACCGATGGCGTGGAAATTGTGGTGCTCGATGGAGCCTCCACAGATAATACGCCGGATATTGTGAGCCAATTTCAAGCGAACTGTCCAAACCTGAGATATCATCGACTCGATAAAAGGGGTGGAATTGACCGCGATATTGCAAAATCAATTGAATTGGCTAACGGCGAGTATTGTTGGCTGTTTAGCAGCGATGATGTAATGAGAAAAGGCGCAATCGCAAAGATGCTCAGTCAAATTAAACACGGACACGACCTGTACCTGTGTAAGCATACTAATTGCACTTTTGACATGAAATTCATGCACGAGCATCCTGTGTTGAGGTCCAATGAAGAGGTTGAGTTTAACCTTGCAAGCCAGTCGGACCGGCAACGTTATTTCGAACTTGCAATTACTACTGAGTCGTTTTTCGGTTTTTTGGGCGGGATTATCATAAAGAAATCAAAGTGGGAATCTGTTCCAATAAACGAGATGTTCGTGGGAAGTTGCTGGGGACATGCGGCAAGAATATTTGAATTGATGCCGATGGGGCTTACGCTAAAGTACCTTCCAGAACCGCTTCTTGACCATCGTGGAGATAACGATTCTTTCTCTGACAAGGGCATTGTAAATCGTTATAAAATAGCAATAGACGGTTATCATAAGCTCGGAGATGTTTTCTTCGGGCATAAGAGTTATGAGGCATATCATATCAGGAGAGTGATTCGCTACGAGTTTGGTTTCCAGATTTTTCTGGAGACGAAAGTGTTATGCTGGAAAAATCCATCTCGTGAAGACAGACGCGTTCTTGACTCGCTCTTTCGCAAAGCGTACAACGACGATTATTTGCTTTCTAATTTATATTATTTTATCTATATGTTTTCTCCCAGTTGGCTGCTTTGTGCAGCGAAGCGACTTTACGCCAGGATAAAGGGGTATGATTATGACCCGGGATCATAATGTGGAGTTTCTAAGGCCATGACAAAACATCTTTTGTCAATATGCATTGCCACCTACAACCGCGCCGAGTATATTGGAGAAACGCTGGAGAGTATCATCCCTCAAGTAACTGATGAGGTAGAAATTGTTATAGTTGACGGCGCTTCAACTGACAACACAAGCAGTGTAGTCAAGCATTATATTGAAGTTTGTAAATAGATTAATTATATACAGCTCCCGTCCAAGGGAGGCATTGACCAGGATTTCTGTAAAGCAGTTGAATTCGCAAAAGGCGAATACTGTTGGCTCTTTCCGGATGATGACCTGTTAAAGCCCGATGCTATAGGCGCTGTGCTTAACGAAATCCCTAAAGGGTACAGCTCGATTATCCTAAACGCCCGGGTAATGAACAAAGATTTTTTGAAGGTTCTTGATAATAAACGGCTTGTGAATATGAGAAGCAAAACTAGGATAATGTGGACGGCGCTCAAAATAAAAACGAAAAACAGGCTCCGCAGAATTCTATCAATTGTGAAAACTTGGAATTTTACCAAGAGCAGAAGGGGTTCGGCAATTATGCAAAATCTATTTTATACCAAATTAATGAACGGTTGCTATTTACAAACCATTGACAGTGTTTTATTTTCCAAATTAAGGCAAAACCAGATAATAAGGAAGGGCAAAAATATTATAAATAAATTGTCTATTAATTCCGAGTACAAAGTTCTCAACGGGGCCTTTAAAGGTTTACAATATCCTTCGCTTGACATAACAGAATCCGCACTGGTTCCAAAAATTGTTGGCAGTTACGAATATCAACTGCAGCCCTGGCTACACCGGATCATCAATACCAGCTATTCAGATATTATTGATATCGGTTCTGCCGAGGGTTATTATGCAGTTGGATTGGCAAAAAGAATGCCCAATACAGTAGTTCATTGTTACGATATAAACGAAAAAGACATAGAATTTAGTAAGCAAATGGCTAAAGTAAATAATGTGAGTAATTTAACATGGAATGCATTTTGTAATGAAAACACACTTTTGAATTTTGCTTACAGGGGCAAAACCTTAATTATATGTGATTGCGAAGGATATGAATTGGAATTATTTACAAAAACTGTCGCTGACAAATGTAAGCGTGTGGATTTTTTAATTGAATTACACGACGTTATTAATCCTGTTATATCAAGCCAAATATTATCTATTTTCCAGTATACCCATACTTTTAATGTTGTTAATAATAAAGATGTGGACTACGGCATGTTAACTGGACTTCAAAAACTATCTTCTAAAGAGAAGGAGTTTGCTTTATTCGAACATAGAGGTGGGTTATATAAAAATGTTTTTATGGAGTGGGCTTTCCTGACCCCAAAAGAATCGCGATGATCAAACTAATAATGGACGGGGCATTATTTTCGGAATGCGAAATGCATGGCAGCAATAGTTTTGGCATGGTACGCATTGCCGAAGAAGTAGTAAAAGAATTTGTGAATTACAATGAGTTTGATATTTCTTTCGTTAATACCGTTTATTCTAAAAAATATGACTCATTCTTAAAATTATTTCTTGAAAACAGATACCCGGCCTATAGAAATAAAATATTATCTAATACGCCTATTTTGTCATCTTCATTGCCTGGTTTAAGCACATTATCAAGGTATTTTGCAAAATATCTATCGCTTGAGGTTAAGTGTACAGGCTTAGATAAAGGCGATATTTATCATTCTTTTTATTACCCGTTTAATAAAAACATTATTAGCAATGCGAATATAAAAAAAAGTATAACATATTTAGATATTATCCCCTTGCGCATGAAAGGGTATAATAAAACACTGGTCGATATAACCAAGCAAGTGGTAAAAAGCATTGTTTCCAATTATGCCATCTCCATTTCCGAATTTTCTAAACAAGATTTGTTAGATTATAATAATGAAATAAGCGCAGACCGTGTTTTTGTAGCACCTTTGGCAGCTTCTAAAGAATTGTTTTTTCAAAATAAAAATAGAGAGGAATGGGTAAGGGTAAAGCGAAAATACAGTTTGCCCGACAATTATTTTTTATCTGTTTCGTCTACAGACATCAGAAGAAAAAACATACCGCACCTAATTAAGTGTTTTAGCCAATTTGTCTTACAGGAAAAGCCCCGGGATTTGTTTTTGGTATTAGTCGGAAATGCCACATACAATTATGCCGTTGTGAACAAGTTAAATATCAATAAAGCCGTTAGAGATAAAATTGTTATTAGCAAAAGATATATCGAAAATGAAGATTTATCCGTTGTTTACAGCAATGCGCTGTGTTTCTTTTTTATGTCATTATACGAAGGATTCGGCCTGCCGGTTTTAGAAGCGATGCAGTGCGGAATACCGGTAGTTACATCAAATGCCACCTCATTGCCAGAGGTAGCAGGAAATGCGGCAATTATGGTTAATCCGAAAGACGAAATGGCGTTGTGCAACACAATGAACGAAGTATACAATAATGAAGCGTTAAGAGTTAAATATGCGGCTTTGGGAATAGATAGAGCAAAAAATTATTCCTGGAAAAAATGTGCCGAAGACTACAAAACAATATTTAAAAAAATAGCATTAAGATAGTGCAATGAAAAAATATCTAATTACAGGATTCAGCGGTTTTGTTTCTTTCCACTTCCTGAATTATTTGGAAAATCTGCATACAGCCAACAGTGTGCTTGGAGTGGATATTAATGAGCCTGCATTTAATATTAACGAATACAAATATGTTACGTGTTCGTTTAATAAAATTAACTTACTTAATAAAGAACAGGTAGATAAAATAATTTGCGACTACCAGCCCGATTATATACTTCATTTGGCTTCATGCAGCAGTGTGGCGTATAGTTGGATAAATCCGGTAGAATCCTTTGTAAATAATACCAATATATTTTTAAATTTAGTAGAGCAGATTCGTGTTTTAGGCCTAAAATGCCGAATACTTTCCGTAGGCTCTTCTGAAGAATACGGCAAAGTAAACCCTGCCCTTCTGCCTTTACACGAAGATTTATCTGCGAATCCGCTAAGCCCTTATGCCGTGGCAAGAGTATCGCAGGAAATGCTTTCAAAAGTATATTGTAATGGTTTTGGTTCAGATATAATTTTGACTCGTTCTTTTAATCATATAGGTCCGCATCAAAGCGAAGTTTTTGTGATATCTTCTTTTGCAAAGAAGCTGGTAGCCATAAAACACGGCCACTTGCACAACAAACAAATAACAGTAGGAAATATTAATATTGTCAGAGATTTTGTGGATGTACGTGATGTAGTAAAAGCATACGATTTACTTTTACATCGTGGTACAAAAGGCGAAGTTTATAACATTTGTTCTGGTGTTGGGATTTCTATAAAACAGGTTTTAGAACAAATGACGGCTATTTTAAATTTGAAGGTAGAGCCGGTTATTGATGAAAATTTAGTTCGTCCCGCTGACAATGAAATAATAATAGGGTCATATGATAAAATACACAAAGAAACCGGCTGGGAACCAGGAATAAAATTCAACGACAGTTTAGCCGATGTAATAAATTATTGGGTCAATAAGATATGAGTATTTAAAGAGTTAACCCACGGGGGATGAACCGTAACGGGACTGTCCCTGCCACGATTTTAATTACTTAGGAAAATATTAATATACTCTTACAGCGTTTGTTGTAAAAGCGCAAAGGAATAATTAACAACAAAATAGAGAACGCAGGCCGGAACTTATAAAGATATGACAAAACCTCTTTTGTCAATATGTATCGCTACCTACAACCGTGCCGAGTATATCGGAGGAACGCTGGAAAGCATCATCCCTCAAGTAACTGATGAGGTGGAAATTGTTATAGTTGACGGCGCTTCAACTGACGATACAGGCAACGTGGTTAAGCGTTATGCTGAAGGTTGCAAGCAAATCAACTATATACTGCTTCCTTCCAAGGGGGGCGTTGACCAGGATTTCTGTGAAGCGGTTGAACATGCAAAAGGCGAATACTGCTGGCTATTTTCGGATGACGACCTGCTGAAACCCGACGCTATAAGCGCTGTGCTGAAGGAAGTCGTTAAAGGGTACAGCTTGATTGTTGTAAACGCTCATCTTATGACCGGCGATTTTTCGAAAGTTATAGAAAACAAACGTCTCCTGATAGACACAAACGAAGTATTCTCGTGCTCCGAGATGGAACTGCTATTTAACCGTGTTGTTACATACATGTCATTCATCGGATGCGTTGTTATAAAGCGCGATTTATGGATGCAGCGGGAAAAGAAGCGGTATTTCGGCACGGAATTTATACATGTCGGTGTTATTTTCCAGGCTCCCTTGCCTGCTCCGGCACTGGTAATGGCTGAACCATATATTATGATCAGGGGCGGTAACGCGCAATGGGCTCAGCGAGCATTTGAAATTGGGGTTTTCAAATGGTCAAATTTGCTTTATTCCTTTACTAATCTTTCAGAATATGTGAGGAGAAATTACAGGCCGAAACCGTCCTGGGCCAGATTTAAAAACATTATTGCATATCGGGCAATGGGAACGTATTCACTAAAGGAGTATCATAAATACTTTGCATCGAAAGATTCGCCTCTATGGTGGCGGCTCGTTGCGTTAATTATAGCTATAATGCCGGCTTGTATTGTAAATTTAGTCATGCTAACATACTTTAAAATGCTGAAGAAAGAAGCTCGAATGGACATCTATTGCCTTCAGCATAATGAGAATAATATTATGAATATTATGAGAACAAGAAGCCGTTGACAATCTCATAAATAGAATAAAAGGAGGCAATATGCATTTGATTCACAGGAAAAGCTGCCGGGTTTGTGGTTCTACCGCTCTGACCCCCGTAATAAACCTCGGCGACCAGCATCTTCAGGGCTCCTTCGTCAAGCCAGGCAAGGAAATGCCTCCCATGAGAAAAATTCCTCTGTCGCTTGTCCGATGCGACCCTACCAAAGACGAGAAGGCATGCGGCCTTCTGCAAATGGAACATACGGTGCCGCCTGAAGTTTTATACTCCGCCTATTGGTATCGTTCCGGAACGAACAATACCATGAAAAAGCACCTCAAAGGTATTGTTGAAGAAGCCGTTTCGATGCTTAATAAACCGAGCGGTTCCGTCCTTGATATTGGGTGCAACGATGGAACGTTATTTAACTTTTATCCGGAAGGATTCCGAAAATACGGGGTTGACCCTTCCGATGTTGCTCAGGAGATTGACAAAAAGACGGCGACGGTCNNATTATTACCTCCATCGCGATGTTTTACGACCTGGAGGACCCCGTTGCGTTTGCTAATGGCATAAAAAACATCCTTGCGCCGGAAGGCATCTGGATTTTCGAGATGTCCTATATGCCCATGATGCTGAAAATGACCTCATACGACACGATTTGCCATGAGCATCTGGAATTCTACAGCTTGGCGGTTATCGAATATATTCTAAAAAAGAGTGGTATGAAAGTCCTCAACGTAACGCTCAACGACATCAATGGCGGGAGTTTGCGCTGCTATGCGACACACCTAACAAACTTCAAATATAAGAATGAACAGTACTTTCGAAATATCCAGGCGATGCACCAGGCCGAATTCGACCTCGAACTGGACACGGATAAGCCCTATAAAAATTTCCAGGACAGAATCAATGTCCACCGGGACGAATTAGTCACTTTACTAAAGAAACTCAAGGCGGAAGGCAAAAAAATTCACATCTACGGTGCGTCAACCAAGGGTAATACCATCCTGCAATGGTGCGGCATCGACAACAAAATCATCGATTGTGCCGCGGAAAGAAGCCCTGAAAAGTATGGTGCCCACACCCTGGGTACGGATATTCCAATTGTTAGCGAGGCGGAGTCACGCAAGCTGAATCCTGATTACTACCTTGTGCTGCCGTGGCATTTCAAGGACGAGTTCATCGAACGGGAACAGGAAACGCTCAAACGGGGAACAAAACTGATATTCCCGCTGCCCAAGATTGATATAATCTCCAGATAAAAGGGAGCTGGCCCGTGAAAGCACTAATATTCGGCGCCAATGGACAGGATGGATACTATCTGTCTGAGGCCTGTCGCAAACGACAGATAGAGGTCGTCGGTGTATCACGGAGCGGTCCCTGGCTGCGCGGCGATGTCGCTTCACCTGAAACAGTAGAAAAGCTTATTCGCGGTCATCGTCCGGAAATGATATTTCATCTTGCGGCCACATCAACGACCAGCCATGACGCAATTTATGAGAATCATGCCGCCATCGGCACAGGGACTATTAATATACTGGAATCTGTCAAGCGATGGTCTCCAGGCAGTAAAGTATTCATTACAGGAAGCGGGTTGCAGTTTATCAATAATGGACGGCCAATATCCGAGACGGACCCCTTTGACCACAGCAGTTCTTATGCGGCGGTCAGAAACTATTCGGTATATCTATCACGATACTTCCGCAACATCGGCGTCCAGACGTATGTCGGATACCTTTTCCATCACGAAAGTCCATTACGGGGAGCGCAGCACCTCTGCCAGAAGATTGCTCAGGCAGCGCGACGAATTGCCGAAGGAAGTGAGGAAATTCTTGAGTTAGGTGACATTTCCGTAAGGAAAGAGTGGACGTTTGCTGAAAATATCGCAGAAGGAATTTTTACTCTCATTTCGCAGAATAAAGTATTTGAGGCGACGATTGGCTCAGGGCATGCATATTCAGTTGAAGATTGGCTTAATGAATGTTTCAAGCTGATTAACAAGGATTGGCGACGCTACGTCAGGGGGAAGACAAACTTTAAAGCAGAGTATCAGATATTGGTCTCAAATCCTGCGACGATTAACTCGTTAGGATGGCACGCCACCACAACAATAAGTGAATTAGCAAAAATCATGTTGAGTCATCATGATGCGAAGTAATGTATTTATCTCGCAGTTAAAGATGTCTGCAACCAGGTGAATATCATAATTGAACAGGCCGACAAAAAACGTAAATGAATACGAACCAAAACGACGTGTCCTGTTTAAACCCGCAATATTCGACCACCCGGATGGTAACAACCAAGCGGCCCAAAATTGAATTTGACTCATCGTCAAAATTTCAGACGGAATTATTTTTGCGGGCGCAACCACAGCGACAAGGCGAAGGCGGCCTGAGAACAAAAGGATATTTCAAAAAATCTTTCCAGGACAAGCCCCTGGTCAGCGTAATTACCGTAGTGTTTAACGGTCGTGAATTTATCGAGCAGACGCTGCGAAGTGTCCTGGAACAAAGCTATGATAACGTGGAGTATATCGTTATTGACGGCGGCTCAACCGACGGCACGAAAGAGATAATAAGGAAATATGAGCACGCAATAGATTATTGGGTGAGCGAGCCGGACAGCGGTATTGCCGAGGCCTGGAACAAAGGAATACAGGCAAGCACGGGGGACATCATCGGTATTATTAACAGCGGCGACTGGTATGAGTTAAACGCGGCGGCGGACGTCGCGGGGCTGTTTTTGCAAAACAAGGCCGCAGGCGTTATTCACGGGAATAGAAGGCAATGGAACGAATCAGGCACCCGTGTATTGGGTATTTCGAAACCGGCGACACGGGTCGAGAAGGTTACGACTTCAAGATTGCCGGTTAACCATCCTACCTGTTTTGTGCGCAGACAAACATATCAAACATACGGATTATTTAATATGAGCTACAGGGTAGCAATGGATTACGATTTCATTTTGCGACTGTGCAAACAGAAGGTTTGTTTCCTTTATTTAGATGCCGTGATAGCCAACATGAGAACGGGTGGTATAAGCTGCGGCTTTATCGGGATTAAAGAGGGCAGAGAAATTCTAATTAGAAACGGGAATAAAATAAGCAGGGCGTATTTCTTGTATTACATAGAGGTATTAAAAACAAGCTTTGTACTCATTGCGGACGCACTGAAGATTAAGGGAATTCTTAGATACTGCTACTGGAAACTTGCTGGAAAATAGAAAAACCAGAATTCATCCGGATTACTAAGCAGGGGAATCTTAAACTCCTGCTTTTTTGCGATGCAGTATTTCATAATCTGCAACCACTGACAATGCCGCTATTGCAAATATTCAATATTATGACACCGCTACCGTTCTACTTTTTCAATTTTCTAAGTAAAACGCCGCCGATACTCATCAATAAAAGCGTCGCCGGCTCTGGGACAAGGTAAGAAACGTAAATATCTGCGGGTGCGCCAACGACGAAGTAGAAAGTTTTGCCGTCGCTGCTTATGGATGGGTGGGCTTCGCCCCCTGGCATATCGAACGCGGAAAGATGCTGCACGTTGCCAAAGGGGTCATTAAGCGATTGCCTTGTCGCTTCAAAAATTTGACCTAGACCACCGCCGTAATAGATGCTTAGAGCGTCCGGAGACAGGAACGGCCTGATTTCGCTCCCGGCAGTATTAAGCTCAGACAAACTTCTTACGTTATCAAAAGCTAAATCCTTGCTGGAGCGAGTAGCCATATACATATCCCAACCTCCTACATTGGGATTGTTGAAAACGATAGTTAATTCATCCGCTGACAAAGATGGAGAACAGATTGAACTGCTTGGAAGCCCCTGAACTATCGAACCCTGCGACCAGGGGTCATTGACGGAAGCCCGCTGACTGACCTTTATTCGCCATGTGTTTGATTCCTCGTAGTAATACATTCTAAGATTATCAGGCGAAACCCAGGGACAATTGACGGTGTTGCTGCCACTAAGAACTTGACTGACAGATGTGAAGGGGCCTGTTGACTGGCTGCGCTTAGCTTCAAAGATGCAGCCATTAACACCTGAGGAGTAATACCGTTGGAAATACAGCGACAGGCCGTCATACGACAAGTATGGTGTCCGCTCACTATATTGAGTGTTAATTCCCGATTGCACCTGCACAGGGGTAGTCCAGTCGGCGGCCATAACGGGTACCGATAAGACAGCGACCAACAAGGCCGCTGCACACATAATTTGGTTTCTCATTTCATCTCTCCTAAAAAAGGCGTGAATAAAATTAGGTTTATTTTGACTCGAGAACCAACTTGGTTCACAGAAAATCGATGGGAGGTTCTGGAGACGAGGTATATGCGCTCGATAATTGCAGATTGAACAGAGAGCACCCTTCTGCCTCTCTTCATTGCTGACTCTTCCCTTACTGCTTTTTACAGACAATCCGCCAAAAAACAGGCCATCACCGCCTGAATTGGCAAATTCATCGAATAACTCTCATTCTCTCAAAAATGCGGCGCCCACCCAAATCCGTTCGCCTAATATAGGACTTTACCATAAACTATAGCTGGCTGTCAACATCATGAAATCGATAATCCGATGGTAGTGTCCCAAAAGCCGTATCCTGAACGATTGCGAATACACATCCGTCATTAAGGGCCAGCCTTATTATTAGTCCACAAGCATGGCCTTCCGTTACAATTTTTCTTAAAAAAACCGGATTATTCATCAGGAAATCTGGCAAAAGCTCTTGCACAACTGAGTTGGTTTTTCACTTTTTTTCTCGGTGGAAGCCGATGTCTTTGCTATTTGCTTATCAGGAAGACCGCGAAATAAAATAAGGAAAAATCAATATGGGAAAGGAAAATAGTAGCTGCCCCAAAATACAGTTCCTTAAGAAAGCTTTACCATAATTTTAAAGTAAAAAAACCAAGATTTGCAGCTTAAGGAATAGTCACTCGCAGCTACCTTTACTATTTCACTCGGTTAAAACCAAGAGCGAATAACCACCCAAAATTCTTACAGTCAAATCTTCGCTAATCGAAAAAAACAGCTTCCTTGGTATTTTCATTAAATCATCTTTCCATCCCTGATTAGGAAGCTCCAGCGCCCCCGGAGTGTAGAAATAGTCCAGTATGACATGCCCGGTATCTTCAAGGGACGCTAATGCAGTTTCTTTTGTGAAATAGTGTATATGCCCGACGGATTTCCTGTTTTTCAGGAATGCCGCCCGCAAAACCATTTGAACGTTTATATCGAGCGGAATGTGAAATATCTTGTACTTTCCCTTTTTTTTAATCTTTCTTAGAAATCCAAAATAATCTTCCACATGTTCAAAAACATCGATTGCCAGCACGATATCGAAAAACGCTTCGGTGCCCTCAAACGGATCTTTGAGCAAAAACTTAAGGTTCTTTCCCGATTTGTTTCGACATATATCAAAAGCCTGGGGAGAAATCTCGTACCCGACAAACTCCGTGTCCTTGCTCATTTGTTCGGACAGTTGCCGTAAAATCTCACCTGCGCCGCAGCCAATTTCACATATTTTAGACGGCACAAGATTGTTTCTTTCTATCATTTTAAGTATTTGCTTAGCCTTCCATGGGGAATCCTGTTCATGCCAATCAGGGTTATTTTGGGAATAGGTGCCGTCTTTATAAATGTTTTGCATAATCTCACTTCTGCATTTTGTATATGACACTTACCGGTTCAGCGTGAAAAGGACAAACGGCTGAGCAGATCGGCGAGCATTTTCATCTTTTTTATTTTCCCAGTCGAAGCCGACGACCTCGCACATCTATGCAACCTTCTCAAAAACGAACTGATTGCAGCCCGTGGCTCCCTGCGCCTTTACAAGTTTTTTCAGTTTGAAGCCCCGCTGTTCGAAAAACCGCTTAATCTCGTCCGGCGAGGCATACTCATAGGGATAACCGCCAATCCAGTCCACGGTGTCGTTGTAGTAACTCATACCCCTGCCTCGCCTGAAGGGATTCCGGCCGGACAGCAGCAGGAGGGGAAACTTTCCTATCAGGCCCGCCCAGACCATAAGCTTCTTAACGACCTTTGGGCTTTTCACATAGGCGTATTTTATCATCGTCCAGAGCGGCGAGGTAAAATGTTTGTTGTATATTGCTATTACCAGTGTGCCGTTTTTCGCAACAAGCCGGACACTTGCTTCAAATGCCTTATACATATCACCCGTATGATGAAGGACTCCCCAGCTATAAACCAGGTCAGCCGGCTCTAACGAGAGGTTGTCATTAAGTATCGAGTTGGCCGAGAACTCAATTGAATCCGCTTTTATCTTAGAGTCCCACGGGCGGATATGTTCGAGCATATCCTTGGCGGTAGAAACACATTGCGGGTCGTAATCAAAACCGACGACCTTTTTTGCCCCAAGTGCGCTTGCGGCGATAGAGAACAAGCCGCTGCCGCAGCCAATGTCGAGGACGGTTTTCCCGCTCAGGTCACCAACCAGCTCCCGCACCGAATTTTTGGCGTTAAGATAGTCCTCGTTAGTCAGGCGTTTAGAAAAATTCCGCCAGTTTTCTCCAAAGGCGAATCTTTCCATATTTTTCTCCTATGGCGCCACCGCGGGCATCTAACGGCCGCACCGGTTATCGTTTTTTGGCCAACCTGGTAAAGAAGGACTTATACTCAGTGATAATCTTCGTTATATCGTGATGCTGCTCGGCGTATCTGCGGGCATTGGCACCGTACTCGACATAGCGACTGTTTTCCAGCATAAACCGCAAATTGTATGTTAGCTTGGCAACGTCGCCATTGCAACACAAACCACAGGCGTTGGCATCGATAAAGCCGTCGGGGTTTACCGCGAAAGATAATATCGCCGTGCTGCACTTGCTGGCATGAATGAACGTGTTCGGGAAGCCCTCAGCATCGCTGGTACTGACAAAGATTTTGGCCCGCTGAAAATAGGTGTCTATCTGGTTGAAGGGCACGTGTCGAATAAACTGCAGATTCGGGATTGTGCCGGCTTCC
Source organism: Phycisphaerales bacterium (assembly GCA_003141275.1). Taxonomy (GTDB): domain Bacteria; phylum Planctomycetota; class Phycisphaerae; order Sedimentisphaerales; family Anaerobacaceae; genus Fen-1362. Next base: position 15,666 of record PLLM01000081.1, on the reverse strand, counting down.
GCAATAAGATTCGCGTAATGCTGGTTTTTATTCAGCGCCTGGCAAACCATAGTGAAATGCTCATCCGGTATGGCTCTGGCGAGTTCTAAAAACCGATCCGGCCTTTTGAGCGGGTCATCCCGGCCAACCCACAGAATCGTGTCGCGGGTTTGCTGCTGCACCGCAGGGAGTCGATGGGCATTCGGAATCGCACGCGAAGAAACGCCCACTGTCCTGGTCAGATTCCCCTCGTCAGTCACATTCTGGGCAAAAACCGCATCCGCATGTCGCAACGACCAGTTAAACAATTTTCCCATAATCGGATGCTGCCTGACATAAGTCCCATCGGTTTCGAACAAATGGGCAAGGCGATACATGAAGCTCTTGCGGTGCAGTTTACAGAACATCGCCACTAACGGCACGCCAGGCGATGCGCATTCGAGGAAATAAATATCGGCATCGACCCGCTTCAGCGCCCGCCAGGTCCGCAGAATACCGTCAAAGACGTTCTTGTTAAAGTCCAGCGACTTGAGGATTGTCACGCCCTCGATTGTCTCCACCTCGTTCTGGCCGTAATCTGCCACGATAAAACTGACTTCGAAACTGCTGTCGCGAGTAAGCTCAGTCGCCAGATAGTACAAATCGAGCTCGGCCCCGCCGAAGTAATCACCCTTGTCCGGATTGAATATCGGATACGCCCTGGGAACGACAAAGCAAACCTTGATTTTTTTTGTAACATCTGTTTTCATTGAGCCACCATCAAACCGCATTCGCCCGAATAACAAATCGACAAAGCCCCCGCCCACGAGCAATGCAGCGTAAATCGCGTCGTTGTGACATCGTCGGTAAAGTACCGTCGCAAAACGAAAACTTTCAAATTCGTAACTGCTTGCTGCCATTCGACTTACGGCGACAAACAGCGTGGTTGGGTTTATTTTAAGAGCAATCGGTGCTTCATTGCAACGATTTTTTCATTATAATACGGTATGGGCGAAATCGCCGTTGGAACTTTTATTAACAAGAACTATGAAAACTGCTTCAATTCCGGCTTTTGCAGCAGAACCCGTGGAATAATTTTGGAGTAGTTTCTAATATGATACATTAAAATGGCCGGCAGCCCAAAAGTGTCTCGAAATGCGTTTTAAGAGCGTAATGTCTAATTAGAGGTATCAGAATGAAGGTAGCTTTTGTGTATCCGAAGAAAGGCGGCATTTTTCCGAGAATGCCCGTCAATTTATCGATAACCCCGCCTCTGGGGATTATGTATCTGGCCGCCGTCTGCAGAGAAAACAAGATTGACGTCAGCCTGATTGATTTGACGTTTGACAGAACCTGGGCCGCTTATGAAAAACGCTTAAAGGAACAAAAGCCCGATGTCGTCGGCTTTACCGCCCTGTCGCCGTTTTACGACGATGTTTTAACCGCGGTAAAGATTACCAGAAAAACCGCCCCAAATGCTAAAATCATTATTGGCGGCCCTCATGCGACCGCGCAGCCCCTCGAAGTTATAAAAAATGATATGATAGACATCGTGGTTGTGGGAGAAGCGGAACAAACCATTGTGCCGCTATTGAACGCACTACAAAATAAAACCGACCTGAAGGAAGTAAAGGGCATAGTTTTCAAGCGCGACGGCCAGGTTATACAAACTGAAAAGCCGGAATACATAAACCTGGAAAATCTTCCGTTTCCCGCCAGAGAAATGCTGCCGACGGCGAAAAAATATTTTAGGCAGATACCCCTTTTCCCCAGCATACCGCCCGTCGGTTTTATTATAGCCAGCAGAGGTTGTCCGTTTAACTGCTCATTTTGTCAACCAATGCTGAGGGAGATTTTTGGAAACAAGGTGCGATTCCGAAGCCCTCAAAGCGTTCTGCAGGAGCTTGATGAACTGGTCGAAAAGTATCATATAAAAAGCTTGTATTTCATAGACGACAACATGACGGTCAACAAAAAATGGCTTTATGAAATATGCGACGGTATTGAAAAAAGAAACTACGGTTTGATAATCGGGGTGCAGGGCAAGGCGGATACGTTAACGCCGGAAATGGCGGAAAGATTCAAAAGGATAAATTGCCGTTATATGTCTTTCGGGGTCGAATCCGGCAACCAGCGCATCCTCGATGAGATAATGGGCAAGCATCTTACCATTGCCCAGATAGAAAATGCTTTTAAGATTTGCGAGCAAAATAATATTCTAACCTGTGCCTCACTGATGATTGGCTCACCCGGCGATACAAAAGAAACAATAATGGACACCGTTAAATTGCTGGAAAGAATAAGGCCTAATTTTATAGACCTTCATTATACTGCGCCTACGCCGGGGTCAAAGATGTTCAATGAGGTGGAATTTGATGATTCTCACGACGACCGCTGGAGCGCCGGGGCCATTAAACTCGATAGTATAACCCCGGAAGAGCTTACTGACCTGTTCTTCGCAATACAGTTGCGATACAGACAGGTGAAAAAGCGTCCGCCATTTAACTTTATGTGGGACTATTTCTGGGGGACAATGAGATATGGTTACAATTTCCTCTCATTGTCCGCTCAATATGCGTACTTCTGTCTGGATAATTCGGTGCTGGTCTATCGGCTGCTGGGGAAATGGGTTTTCTCCCTCAAAGGCAAACATTAACTTTTTCTTCAGCGGTTCCTGGACATCCAGTAATTAAACACAAAAGTAAGCCATAACTGTCTGGCGTTATCGGCCCTGTTGTTAATATGCGCGTCAAACAACTGTTGAACATAATCATAGTTTAACAGGTTGTGCTCGTAAAACTTCCGATTAGCCAAAAACTCCCGGATTAAATCGCTGGTTCTAATCCACGAGCTAACCGGCACCGTAAATCCCCTTTTGGTTCTGTGCACAATCTGTCGGGGCAGGTATTTATCGGCTATTCTTTTCAAAAGCCACTTCGTCGTCAGGCATCTGATTTTGTATTTATCCGGAAGCGACAAGACCAGTGGAACAAGCCGATAGTCCAGATACGGAACTCTCGCCTCCAAAGAAACCTGCATCGAGGCAAGGTCAACTTTTTTGAGTATGTCTTCCGCGAGGTAGTTATGGATATCGTTTAACTGCACCGAGAGCAAACTGTCTTCGCTGCCGCAGGGGACAAGCTGCTCGTCCGGGATAAAGCCATTAACTAACAGGTCTTTCCTGTTCGCTTCGGTAAATGTCGCCATCCAGTTAAGGTGTCGCCTGTTGCAGCCCGCGTCGAAACCACGCAGGAACCTTTTCATTTTGAAGCCGAGAGTTACTTTTTTGTCCGAAGGCGGAATCATATTCACAAAGAATCGGGACAATCCGGCAACAGGGGCAGGAACGAATTTCGCCAGTTTATACGCCATGTATGTATCATAGCCACCGAACACCTCGTCGCCCGCATCGCCCGACAGTGACACCGTAACCTTCTGGCGGGTAATCTTCGACAGCAGATACGTCGGGAAAACAGAAGAATCGCCAAACGGCTCATCCATCGCTCCGATTATCTGCTGGATAATGTCTTCATTGACGTCCATATATTCGTAGTGATGGGCCGTCTTGATATACTCAGCCGCAATCTTTGAGAACTCCAGCTCGTTGTAGGACTGGTCTTCGAATCCAATTGAGAAGGTGTCGAAGTCCTTTTTGTTTTTAGCAATTATTGCGGATATGAGCGACGAATCGACGCCGCCCGAAAGGAAACTTCCCACCGGCACATCGGCAATGAGGCGTTTTAGCACGGCATCACTTAGAATGTCCTCGACCATTTCGAGCCGGTCATCAACAGCAATATCCTGACGTTTAGCTATTTCGGCTTCGAGGTCATAATGTTTTGAAATGGTCAGTTTTTTGGTGTTGAGGTCAAAGAGAATGCTGTGAGATGGTTTGAGTTTCCGGCAATTTTTGTAAATCGTCAAATCGTTGCCGATGTACTTCTGGTAAAAGAAGAAATTCACGCCTGCCGGGTCAGTTTCGAGGGCGATATGGTGTTTTTTGATTGCTTTTAGTTCCGAGGCAAAGATAAACCGTTGGCCGTCGAAATAATAATAAACCGGCTTTATGCCAAACCTGTCACGTGAGATAAACAGCGTCTGTTTGTCCCTGTCATAAATGCAAAAAGCCCACATTCCGTTGAACTTTTCGACGCATTTGTCACCCCAGCGGTGATACGCAGCCAAGATAACTTCGGTATCTGTGCCAGACGTGAATTTGTAGCCGACGGATTCGAGTTCACCGCGTATTTCCTGGAAGTTGTAAATTTCGCCGTTGAAGATAATCGCCAAGTTCTGAAAATACATCGGCTGATGGCCTTTTGGAGACAAATCAAGAATTGACAGGCGCGTATGTCCCAGTGAGACCTTGTCATCGAGATACGTCCCCCGGTCATCGGGGCCTCGGTGCCGCATTACCTCGGTCATCGCCTCAATTACGGCGTTATCTTTCCAGTTAAAGCCGGCTATTCCGCACACTACTTTTTGCTCCTGCTGACCATTTCAGCGTAAACTTCCGTCAGTGTTTTGCTCTCGAATCCCGTCTTAATCATATATTGTAAAATCGACGTCAGCCGATTCAGATACATTTTCTGGCCGAGCTTTGTTCTTACAAATGGCGTTTTGCCTGGCAGGATTTCCATCGAGTGGAACATCATATTAAGCACCGGCGAGGAATATTTTCTCGCGAATTCCGCGACAAGTAACTTCATCTCGAAGGCGGTCATATGCGTCGGCCGAAGCCACCGGCGATACATCCACTTGTCAGGCAAAAACGGCAACCGCTTTCCCGAAATAGTAATCGGCACCTCAAGGATGCCCGACTTTGCAGGCAGATAATTGTCATCGGCGGAAATAAAATACGGCTGTTTTGGCGCCCGCGAATGGTCCGGCCCACCCTGACTATGCCAGCTTATTTCCGGCGTTACCGAGCTGTCAACTTTGTAGCCCAGCTTTTGCAGCGCTTTTGTTGTGTCTAAATCCGCCCCATATCTTGCCGCCCTGTAGGAGACAGGCCTGACGCCGAGCTTATTCTCAATCAGCTCGGTCAGGTTCTTTATCTTTGCCGACTCGACTTCGGCGTCGTATGCGAAACAGGGGAATTCATAGCTGGTGGTTCCGGCGATATCTTCGTGTTTTCTTTGCGGTTCGATGTATTCGCTGTGAAGGTGAGCCCCAATCTCGGCGCCTCGTCCGAATTCTTCTTTGAGCACCCGGCAGCACTGGTCATTTTCGGCCACCTCCGGCGAGACAAAATAAACCGGCTTGATGCCAAACCGATTCCAGATTGGCCTGAGGATTGAGGGAATGCCAAAGGTTACAGATTCGAAGGTCAGCGGCCGCGAGCGTCTCCAGTGCACGTCGCAATCCGGCTCAGTATCTATCGTTACGCAAATAATTCCTGCCATTTCGTTTTCGCCGGCTATTTTTGGCCGAGGACCCTCTGATAAAGTTTTATATATCCATCCGCGACTTTGTCCCAGCCGAAATTTTCCGCTCGTTTCCTTGCCGACGCACACATAGCATTGTAGGCCTGTTTGTTCTCAGCCAGATTATTTATGGCCTCGGCGAGGGCCTCCGCAGAATCTTTCCCCACGACAATGCCATTATCGGAAATCAGCTCATCCACACCTTCGCACCGGGTTGTTATTATCGGCAGGCCCGACGCCATCGCTTCGAGCATAGCGTTACTCATTCCTTCCTGCATACTGGCGCTGACGAACATATCGTGGGCGCCATAAACATCGGGCATTTTCTCGGATTCGATTCTGCCAGTCAGATTGATGATACCGGTCAGTTTTTTCTGCTCGACGAGATTTTTCAACTCGTCAAGCAACCCTCCGCCGCCTGATATTGTCAGGCGAATATTTTTGCCTTTTTTGCTTAGTATTTCGACGGCATCGACAAGCATTTCGAATCTTTTTGTTACCGACAGCCGGCCAACGGTAAGCAGTTTCAATTCGCCGGACAATTCTTTGTTCGAAGCGGGACGAAATCTCTCAAGGTCAACGCCGTTTGGAATAATATCTATATTTGCCGAAGGCAAAAACCTCAGCGCCCTGCTTTTCAAACCATCGCTGCACGCCACAAGAGCAGATGCGCCGGTCCAAATCCGTTTCAGCAACGGCCCCAGCAGTTTGTATTCGAGCTGCAGCCGGGCGTGCCCGCCGGGGACATCCGAGCCGCGAAGCGAGATTATATACGGCAGGCGATTAGCTGTCCTGTAACAAAGCCAGCCGGTGGGCAGACCGAAAAACGCGTGAACAAGGTCGTAGCGATTTTCCTTCAGCAAACGCCGATAAGGCGGCGTGGCACGGGCGACCCATTCCACAACCTCAATCTTGCGCCAGTAGTGCAGGTTTTTCTTGTGCACACCAACGGTGTAAATGGTGACATTATTCGACAACTTTTGAACCACAAAACCTGGCTTCGGCGCTGACGCCAATACATCCACCTGTAAATCGCTTTTTCCGGCGTACTGTTTGAGTATGGCCAGATGGGCCTTGCCCGCTCCGCCGCCGATGGGCGGAAATTCGTAATTGAGCATTAATATTTTCATCGTTCGACCGGTTTATCTTTGCCGGTCTTCTCAATAACTATCGTCATAAACATACCAAGAAGGTTATTCGCAGGGCTAAGCAGGAATTCCATCGCCCTGACCGCCGGATACGCAAACCCCGGCAACAACTGCCGAAGAGTCAGCCCCCCGCTTATAAGGTATCGCATCGGCGTGTGATTGTGCAGCGACACAACCTTGAGCCGAGGGAATTCACGCTCAAACATTACCCTGTCGCGGACAAAAACCATCCACGGTATCGCGCCATTGGCCTGCGAAAGCGGCCCCGTCTTTGAAAGTTCCCAGCCGCCTTTCGGGTCAAATCCTTCGTGATGAAAGTTTTTATAAATAAATCTTGCCCAGGGCGTATTGGCCGGCTCAATCATAACAATCCTGCCGCCCGGCTTGAGGCACCGGTACGCCTCGGCGAAAAACTTTCTCGGCTCGCCAATATGGTGCAGCACATCGAACATAAAAAACGCATCTACGCCCGCGCCCTCAAAAGGCATCTCCGTCGCCGAAAAAACCTTGTCAACATCAACGCCGATGAGAATATCGGAAGTTATGACGTTCGGGATTATCTCTTTAATAAACCCGCCTCCGCTTCCAAGCTCCACGAGCACTTTATTTTCCGGATTTTCAACCGCATTTTTGAACTGCCGATAAAAGTCAATGTAGAGATTCTTGAGAAATGGCTTGCTGCGCAAAATCTTTCCGTGCAAAAGCGTCGTCGCCGGGTCGTCGAGGTCTTTTATGTTTTTGATTTCGGGCAGTTTAAGCCAATCTAATATCGCCATATTTATAATCAGAACCTTAACTGTCGATCTATCTGTTATTCGTTTTATCGGGCACAATGTCCGAAATTATTTGTAAATTTCAACCTCTGCCAGAACAAAAAAGCTGAGCTGGCGGGTTTGAATTCTGACAAACCGCGCTTTTACACCGGGCACAGGAATCCGCCAGCAATTACCGGCATCGTCTGTTCCTATTGTCTGAACAAGAGACCAGTTTTTGCCGTCCAGTGAAAACATCACGTCGAACGGAACCGCAAATCTGCTGTAGCCGTTTCGCACTTTGTATATATCTACTTCGCCTATTTGCTCGTCTTTACCAAGGTCAACCTGCCACCAGGTATGTTCCTCCCTATTAGTGAGAAATCCGAAATAGCCGTCGCGGTCGCCATCAACGCCGAGAGAACTGCTGCTCAGATACGATTCGACTCCCGCGTCACTCATCGAGGTCTTTTTTCCGTACGCCAGGTTATAATTCGACGACAAATTCGGCTGAATCTGACGTGAAGTCCATATATAATGAGTCCCTATATTGCCGCCCCGATAGAGAGAGCGATACCAAACTGCCATCGCTAAAGCAGATAAAACCACCACAGCCAATAAGGCAATCTGCCGTGCTTTCCCCCGCAGCGAAAACCAGACAATCAAAACAATCGCCACACAGCCGAGGACGGCTCCGACGGCGGTCGCAGGAGAATGATAGCGGAATTCCACGGAGTGCTTCCCCGGCAAAAGCCAGACGCCCTGCTCGATTGCGTTACACCTGTAAGCTGGTGCATTTTGGCCGTCAACCGCAGCCTGCCACTGCGAGGAATACGGAAACGAGAAGACAAAGAACGCGGGCTGCGCACAAACAACATCAAAAACAAAGTTGTTAAAAGAATCATATTTCAGCTCAACGGCGTCGATATTTGGGTCCGAATCCGCCGGTTTGTTTTCATATTTTGTCCCCTGCCACCACTCGACATAAACCAGATTAATCTCCCGCAGCTCGTTGAGACGCTGATAAGATTCCTGTATCGAATCGACAACTTCGTATTTTCGGCAAACCCTCGCCATGGTCGGCTCGAGGAAAGTATGCTGCAGGTGCTCCTCGATAATTTTACGCGACCAGTCCCCCGTTGGATAGCGGTATGCCAGACGCTGCCCCTGCTCGGACAGCATCTGGTCAAATGTTATTGTTTTCCTGAAACCCTTCGCAATCCAGGTTCCATAGCCGAGAACAACTGCTGAGCCGACTATTACGGAGGCAAGCAGGACCAGGGCCGCCAGGGTTTTCAATTTGCCCGGGAACCTGTATATAATCATCGACACCAGGGCAATCAACCCGCATATAAAAAACAACAATACGGCAGCCGAAGGAACAGCGTTTATATTTGCCGGGACATATCGTCCGGCAGCAGTCAAGGCCGAGTAATCAAAACCCTTCGGCACAACAAACAAAATCAGGGCAACCGCCAAAGCCGGCGCAACCGGGTCGAAGGACACCTTGCGGCTGCCCAGCCGAAGGTAAATGGTTCGCTGCTGAAATATCCAGGCCAAAATCAGCATAAACATAAACGGAAGGACCATACAGAGCCGGCCCGGGATACGAAAGGTCTGAGCAAAGGGGAAATATTTCCAAAAATAATAATACAAGGGGCCGTTTGAACCCGCCGCCATAATTAAAACAACAATACATCCGGCCCAGAGAACAAATACGGGCCAGGCGCGGCGAAAAGAAAAGATGCCTGCAAGCGGAAACAGCACCGCCAATAAAATAAGCGCCGAACCCCCAAAACCGCCATGGACATCGCTAAAGAACGGATTAAAAAAATTGCAAATAATTCCGCCAAAAGTATCCTGGTTAGAACACGCCCAGTCAAATTTGACTCCAGAACCGCGGGAGCTTTCCTTCATGTACTCAAAATAAAAGGGGAGCGTATAAGCGGAGGCAAGAAGTATGCCCAGGCCCGCAGAAATGGCGGTTTGCCACCAGAACCTGAAAACCCTCCTGAAATCCGGAGGCGGTTCGTCCGGCAGAAAACAGGAAGCATAGAAGGGGAAAACAACACATACGAAGGCCGACTCCAAAAACCCGATGAACATCATCTGCGGGTGGCCTCCTGCGACAAGCAGCCAGCTGCAAATTGCCATGCAGAAAAATAAAAACCGGCTCGGTGCCAGATAAAACCATCCGATAGCCACGCTAAGCAGCAACATTGCCGTGTAATTCTCCAGCGATGCGCCGTATCTGAACATATCGAGCATCCGCAGGTTATAGACCGTGATAAAAGCGAGCACAAAGGCAAGAGGAATCGCCAGACGCAGTTTTCGCAAAAAAAGAAAAATAACCGCACAAGTGGCACCCAGTTCGAGCAGCCGAAGGATTGTGCCTATTTGAAAAGCGTAACCATTCCAGTAGCCGGGAATAATAGCAGCCAGCCAGGAAATGGGGTGGAACAACTGACCAAGAGTAAGCGCACCCGAAGTCCAGCCGCCGTTAAACCCGGGAGCATATAACGGGAAAGTGCCGGTGAATACGGAGAACATCAGGAACATCTGATTATTAATCCAATAATTGAGATAATCGTTTCCGATGGTGAATTTGCCGAGAAAGGGAACCGTCCAGTACAAAACGGCCGGGGACAGCAACAAGACCAAAATCATCACGGCCCAATCCGAAGCGGAAAACACGATTTTGCCGGTCACCGATTTTTGCGATGGTGAGCCGCGAGGCATTTTTTGTGCGGCAGGTTTATTCATAATCCGACCTAACAGCCCCGCCGAGCCATTTGATTTTTTTGAACGCTATCCAGCTCATTTTCAGCAAAAGCCAGCCGTGCCTGAACCTGCTGATATTGGTTTCGCCGTAGGTTCTCGCGCGATACCTCACCGGCACCTCGACAACTTTCAGGTTTTGTTTTACAGCCCCGAATATGAGGTCGAAATCGCCAAAGGGGTCGAAGTCGCCGAAATACGACCTGTTGGCAGCAATTATTTCGTAATCGCTTTTGCGAATCATTTTTGTCCCGCAAAGCGTGTCTCTGAAACGCTGCCCCAGAAGCCAGGAGAATAACGCTCCGAAGAATTTATTGGCGAGCAAATTCAAAAATCGCATCGCTTCCTTTTCCATCGGATATACGAGGCGCGAACCATTGATGTATTCACCCTTGCCGTCACGGAGGGCCGCGAAAAATTTCGGTAAATCTTCAGGCGGCGCGGTAAGGTCGGCGTCCTGAATTACAAGCACATCGCCGGTCGCGGCGGCAAAACCCTTTCTGACCGCATCCCCTTTGCCGATGCCGTTTCCCTGATGTATCAGCCGGATTTTGCGCCCCGGGTGCTTCCTGATTTGGCTTTCTATCTCATCGGCTGTGCCATCAGTGCTGTTACCATCAACAAAGATTATCTCGGTTTCTCTGCCCATATCTGGTATTCGTTTTATGGCGTCCTCGATGTTGCCGCGCTCATTTCTGCAGGGCACTATCACCGACACCGACAAATCCGAATCCGACTTCGGCTGCGCGGAACGCCTCGCTATAACCAGATTGACCATGTTGAAAACGCGGAAACCGGGCAGCAGCGAAATACAATAGTTGAAAAATGCGCTAACCAGCCAGAGATTTTTCGGGAACAGGACAAATGAATCGGTGCGAATGACGTCAAAATTGCTGAGGTTAAGCAGGTTGGCGATATCCTGCGGAGGCAGCCAGTTCTGGTACCGACGAGGTTTGCGAATACCCAGCGAAGAACCCAGCCGCAAGACCCACTCCCAGAGATAATTGTAATATGTAACCACAATTCGCGTGTTGTCGTCGGTAAGGGGGCGAATCCTTTCCAGCACCTGCTGAATATCCTGCCATTCGCCCAGCGAATTGCATATAAGAACGTAATCGAATTTCTCGTTGAGCTGGAATTCGTGGGGGTCGGCGGTAATGAAATTCAAATGCGGGAACCGCTTTTTCGCAAGCGCTATTGCCGATTCATTTCCGTCAACGCCCACGCCGTATGCCGGCCGCACGGCCGCGAGAAGGTCGCCGCATTCGCAACCGATGTGCAGAACTCTGCTGTTGGGTCGCACGACAAACTTGTATATCCTGTCGAGCCAGCCGTAGTAATAGCTGTTACGTCTGCGCCACCTAAGCAGCGTATCATCGCCCGGCGCGACTGGTTTGGAAATTTTGCCTGCCAATTCGCTCATAAACACACCGTAATAATTTCACACATCCATACAATCGTTATTTACCCGCGTTTTCCAGGCGAAAGACATTCACGTATCCTCTCTCTGAGCCGATTTGCGTTACAAACTTGTAAGGTCCGACGCTTTGCGGTTTGGCTAAAAACGCGATATTCTTATCCAGTCCGAGCTGCTGATAACCGGTGTGCTGCCCATGGCTGTATCCTTCCCTGGTTGCCCAAACAACATACGTTATTCCCTGCTGGCGAAGTTTTTCCACAAGCTCATCGGGGCTGTTTGCCCCGGGGAATCCCACAACATTGGGCGCATTTTTCCCCGCGAACAGTTGCGTATCGTTTTGATAGACGGCCAGTTTTTCATCCGGCTTGCCGTTGGCCGCAAACCACTCGCCAAGTTGCTTGAACTCTATCTCCCGCTTGCCGTCGCCGAGATATTGAGCGAGGATAAACTGGTTAGATGCTATTACCAGGCACATCATCGCAGCCGCGCACAAATGACGCGATATCTGTATGGGGTGTTCCAAAAGCGCCCTCGATGCGATTATTATCCCCACCACAAGCATCGCAACATAAGGCATTGAAGCCGAAGTCGGGCTCATAGATGCCGCCTTCCCAAAACTCCGTATAAGGTCCGCGCACCATAACCCCGCGGCTATTGTCACGCCTATTTTCAGCACCAGCGTCGCCTGCCAGGGCAGCCGGGCCTTTTGGGCCAAAAAACCGCCTATACTTTGAAGCCCGTACCAGGACATCAATATGGCTATCCAGAAAATCGTCGTATGAAACCGCGTCAGGGGATACGGATAATAAGCGTGCAGCAAAAAATACGGCACGAAAAACAACAGCAGCATCAAAATTTCCCAGTGACGCCTGATGACGGCAAATACACAAGCCAGAATAAGGCCCGCGATACACGTCAGGATTGCTAATTTTGAGAACATATCCACAAACTCAGCGCTTGCGCCCGGATAAGGAGTGAACAGCGGCAGGAACGCCACCTGCCACAGCAACCGCATATGCAGGAATATCCCCGTCATGTTGCTGACCGGCTCCACGAACCCCTTAGCATATTCCTTCGAGAAAAAGACGTTAAAATAGTGCGACCCTCCCCCCTTCCATGTAACGGCGGTCAAAATCAGCCATATCGCAAGCGGCAGGGACGCCAGGACCAAATAAACCGATGCCCTGATTACATCTCGACGGTCTTTTCTGTGAATGATGTCCGCGACAAACGCGCCTAAAATCAGGGCGGCGCCTTCATATCGAACCATTGTCGTTACTGACGCGGCAAGATATGCCCAGCGGGACCTGCGAAAAATCAAATACAAGGTTAACGGGACGAAGAACAATAAAGGCGTTTCAAGTATCGGCTCGGTCAAATAATAAACCGCCCAGGGGTTTATCGAAGCGATGACGGCAAACCAGACGGCGGACCTGCCAATAATTCTTTTGCCGACCAGCCATAGCAAGACCACGCTGAAGGGATGCAAAATTGCGTTTAACAGCCACCCCGCCGTCAACTCCGGCGGCGACCCCCACGACACAAACACAAGCAGGTTCTGCAGAATACCCACAACCGGCGCCAGCTTGAAGGTTGAAGGCATATGCAAAGATAATATCTCTTTGCCGACTCTGAAAAAATCCGGGAAATCCGAGATAGGGACAGCCGTATGTCCGAAATACAGAATCGAATGATAAACCCCGAACGCGAACAGAACCACGCCGGTAAGAATATCCAGCCGCTTTTCGGCTGCGGTCGTAACCAAAGCGTTCCGGCCGTTATTCTGAATAGCATTACCTGGTTTTTTATCTCTTTTCTTAGCCACGGCTTTCCTATGGGGCCTTATCGTCCGACAGAAAATGCTGTTTAAGATTTAAGTTTGAAAACGATTTCGTCGCCGAATATCTGGGCTATCTGGTAATGCTCTCTTACGAACTTTCTGAATTTGCCCATAATCTCAAATCTGCGTGCCTCGTCGTCACCGAACTTTTGCCGTGTCATCTCGCCCCACTGTTTTTCAAACTCGGCTACCATCTGCGGGTCGTTGGGCAAAAATTGTCCCTTCTGAAAACCCATAAACCCCTGAGGCACATAAGGCCAAAGCTCGAACTTGAACCGGTCCAGAGGCAAATGCTGTTTGCGACTATCCACGATATATTTCGGCATCTCTTTGCCAAATGCGATGAGAAGACCATCAACTACCTGCTCGAGTTGTTGAGGGGGCCTGGTGTGCATCTCGCTTTCAAAGGCGTTAGCTGAGCTGCTGAACCTTTGCGCCGACAGGTATACTCCCGGAACCCAGCCCCAAACGTATATTTTGTCCGTCGGCTGAGTTTGGCTGCGTATGTATTCACCCGCCTGCTCCCAATAACCCTTGGCTCCAAAACTACGCCGCTGCGATACGTCCTGCCACCGCTGAACATACCCATTTCGCTTTTGCGGGTACTTCATTCCCGAATACGGGCTTCTCGGCAGGCCGAAGAATATATGCCAGGACATAATCACCATCAGAACAAGACCGGCTATCCCGGTAACGACCCATTTGGTTTTGAATACGGCCCTGGCAAGTTTGTTGCGATAAATGGCTACGAGATAACCGCCCGTCATTGCGCCAGATACCGTCAGCGGAAGATAATACTGCTCGTATGAGGCCGGACTTATCCAGACAAAGCCCATATCTAACAGCCACCAGACGGCAAGCAGGGGCAAAAAACGGTCGCAATCTGTTCCGGCGGATAATAACTGCGGCTTGCGAAGCAAACCCATAATCATTTTGCCGATTCCCGCGATGATTGCGCCAAGGGCCAATGATACCGGCAGGCACAGGGCAAGGTAATATCGCAAAACCTTAGGCCACTGCTCAGAAAACGGCATTGCGCTTCTCATGCTTGAGACATAATTGCCGGCCTGCTGGGCTGCGGCGGGCTTGGGTATCAGCCCTGCGATTGCATCCCATACGAAGTAAAACGGCAGCGCCATCTGCACCTTCCAGCCGATTATCCAAATATATAATGGTGCTATTGACACCACCGCCCCTGCCAGCAGCAGCACAATATCAACGCCGGTCTGCTTCCAGGTTCTGTGTTTAAATATCGGCTGGATAATCACAAAAAGACCCATCGCCCCGATTGCGGATACGCCGGTCTCCTTAAAAAGCGGCGCCCACGCGGCGATTGCGCCGGATAGCATTCCAAGCCACCACTTCCCGCCCAATTGCCGCATAATCAGCAGGCTTATCGCCATCACCATACACGCTATCATATACTGCTCTTTGACGTTGCCGAACTTGGCGATGAGCGGTGATGACGTATAAATCGCAGCGACGATTACCCCCACGGCTGCCGGAAATTTGCCGAATATCCTCCGCATCGCCACAAACATCAAAACAAATGCAACCGCCTGCGTAATCGCCTGAATCAGCTTCGGCCCAAATTCACTGAACCCAAACAGCCGAACCCCTAAAATATTGACCAGCAATGTCCCAAGACCGGCGCTGGGCGCTTCCTCAACACCGATTCTCGCGCCATTGAGAATATGTTGCGCAGAATAAACATTGGAGGCGCTGTCGAATGGGTCCGGATAGTTGAACTCAAAATACCGCCCAAGCAAAAAGGGGATGCCCGCCAGAATCGCAATAAGAATAATCGCAGCGGTATCCGCATTGTTTTTGCCTGCGGTCACGGCCGATTTTTTGTCTTTCCGCATCGGCATACCCTTCGCAGAGGCCGTGGTCATTTGCCATCTCCGGCGGAAGACCCGAGGATTTCGCGAATCACGTATGTCGGCCGATTCTGCGACTCGTGATACGTCCGAACCAGCAATTCCGCCAGCAGACCCATCAGGATAAATTGTACCGTTGACATAATGAGGACCGCCGACAAAATCAGCAGCGGATTCCTGTTCATCGGAAGCTGCTGGGCCGAAAACTTCTGATAAAACATAATCAAACCCATAAGTATTGCTCCCAGTGCGCATGCAAACCCCAGTCCTCCGAATATGTAAATGGGTTTGGTCGAAAATGAGCCGAGGAATTTCACGGTAATCAGGTCGAGCATCACCTTCCAGGTCCGCCCCAGCCCGTATTTGGCGACCCCGGCGGTCCTGGGCCTGTGGTTGACCACCATTTCGCAGATGTTCGCCCCGCTCCAGCTCGCCAGCACAGGTATAAACCTGTGCATTTCGCC
>PLLM01000020.1:28036-74717 GCA_003141275.1 Phycisphaerales bacterium | reverse complement strand
TGATGGGGCCTGTGGATACGCAGATTTATTACGTCTCGCCCGGGCCGACGCTGATACTTCTGGCGGGGTTGCAGGGCTGCGGCAAAACGACCACCGCCGCGAAGTTAGCCAAATATATTATGGATAAAGGCAAGAAGCCGATGCTTGTTGCCGACGACCTGCAAAGGCCGGCTGCTATCGACCAGTTGGTCACTCTTGGCCAGCAGTTGAATATCCCGGTTTACAGCGAGCAAAGCACAGACGCGGTAAGGGTCGCGAAGAACGCTATTCAACACGCCAAAACAACCGGCGCTGACGTTGTGATTTTGGATACCGCTGGTCGGCTGCACATCGACGAAGAAATGATGACGCAGATAAGCGACGTCGCAAAAGCCGTCCAGCCGCACCAGATTTACCTTGTATGCGATTCGATGACCGGACAGGACGCGGTCAATTCCGCGAAGGAATTCAACACCCGCCTCGAATTAGACGGCGTCATCCTGACCAAATTAGACGGCGACGCCAGAGGCGGAGCGGCGCTTAGCGTAAAGGCGGTAACCGGCAAACCCATAAAATTCATCGGCGTAGGCGAAAAATTAGACAAGCTCGAAGAATTCCACCCCGACCGGATGGCAAGCAGAATCCTCGGTATGGGCGATATCGTTACACTGGTCGAGAGGGCACATGAGCAGTTTGACGCGGAAGAGGCCGTGAAACTGCAGGAAAAGATGGCCGAGGGGAGTTTCGGCTTCGATGATTTCCTCCAGCAAATGCAGGCTGTCAAAAAAATGGGGGGAATGAAGGACCTGATGAAAATGATGCCCGGCGCCTCGGAACTGGGCGATATGGATTTCGACGAGAATGAACTAAAAAAGATGGAGGGGATAGTTTATTCGATGACGCTCCAGGAACGCCAGGACCCGGACGTTATTGACTCGTCGAGACGCAGGAGGATTGCTGCCGGCTCAGGGACACAGCCGCACGACGTATCCGGGCTGGTAAAACAATTTGTGCGAAGCAGAGATATGCTCAAGTCGCTGTCGGGAGGAAAAATGGCCGGGTTGAAGGCACTGTTTTCGGGCGGCTTTAATCTAGAATCCTTAGGCGCGGCGATGTCCGCAGGCAAAAAAATCAAGCAACGCTCCAGAAGAAAACAAGTCATAATCCGCAAAGGCAAAAGAATACGGCGGTAACCCAAAACATCTCAATCACCCAGTATCTTGATAAGCTGGCGCAATTTGCAGGCAACGACTATGGCCGGCTTGTGCGCGAGCAGTTCAAAGATAACGAAGGGATAAGTGAGCTTGGTATGTTAGCCAGTCCAACCGCGGATGAATTGGTGCAATTACGCCGGGCGGTGGCGATTATGACCCCTGATGAGAAGGCAAAAGCCGCGAATCTTATCGATGACCAGGTGCGTAAAATCGCCGACGACGCGAAAGTTGACCCCGCCCTGTTCGCCATTTTCATCAACGGCTACGCCCTGCACCGCAGAAATCCTCGATAATTAACGGCCTTTAGCGTTTTTAGGCCAAAAAAGCCGTTGCTGCCAGAGAGCAATTCTGCTATACTTCTGAACTTTACCGGCTAACGTGTCCCGCGGCCTGATGTATAGCCAAGTGGCTAAGCCATCCCTAACGGGAGCGGGAATTAAATATAAACGTAATTGAAAAGGAGAAGCAAATGTCAGTAAAAATCAGGATGTCGCGGCATGGAAGGCGGCACAGGCCGTTTTTCAGGATAAACGTGATTGATACTCACACGCCCCGCGACGGCAGAATTATCGAGAAACTGGGGTATTACGACCCCCTCGAAAAAGCAACCGACAAGCAACTGGTTTTGGATATTGAACGAGCCAAGTACTGGCTCGATAAAGGCGCGATACCTTCGGACTCAGTATCAGAGATACTGCTCCGCAAGGGTATCAAGCATAAATACGCGGCTGCAAAGAAGACCCGCCGGGCATTAGCGATAAAACGGGCAAGGGCGGCGGGATTGCCGTTCCTGAAATCAGAACGCAAGACCGAAGAAAAACCGGCAGCGGGCGAAGCAGCAGCACCGGCAGCCGAGAAGAAATAACGGCCGCAAGGTTCAGGCGTAAAATAAAATTACATACCAAACCCCCGGCCAAAAACCGGGGGTTTTCGTATCAGGATGCCGACGATGCGGATTGATGTCTTAACACTGTTTCCGGAGATGTTCGAGTCGCCGCTGAATCACTCGATACTCAAACTCGCCAAAGAAGCGGGCGTCGTCGATATCGTACTGACAAATATCCGGGATTCCTCCAAGGACAAGCACAAAAAGGTTGACGACCGGCCATACGGGGGCGGACCGGGAATGGTGATGATGTGCCAGCCGGTTTTCGACTGCTTTGAACAGGTCGAAAAGTTATCACCTGACAAGCCCCGCGTAATCCTTCTTACCCCACAGGGCAAACCCTTCACACAAAAATTAGCCACAGAACTTGCCGGCGAAAAACGGCTCATCCTCATTGCGGGGCATTACGAGGGATTCGATGAAAGAATCAGGACGGGATTGAACGCCGAGCAAATCTCAATCGGCGACTATGTGCTTTCGGGCGGGGAATTGGCCGCAATGGTAATCATCGACGCGGTTGTTCGTTTGCTGCCCGGCGCGCTCGGCGATGGTGAATCCGCCGAAGATGAGACATTCAGCGAAACCGCAAGTGGCGGTTCGACTTCGCTCACCGCAGGCGGATTAGAGTATCCGCAATATACAAGGCCTGAGACGTTTCGGGGATTGACCGTGCCGGAGATTCTGCTCTCAGGCCACCACGGCGAAATCGAGAAATGGCGCAGGCAACAATCGCTCGAAAGGACTCGACAAAGCCGTCCGGATTTGTTAAAAGATAAACAGAAATAAATCCGCCCTGCGTCCGGCGGATAAAAAAAATAAAAATGAGGTGAAAAATGAAAAGTGAAAATTTGTCACGTCGAATGATTCTTAAATCTGGACTGGCGGTGCTTGTTGGGGGGTGCGCATTGCAGACAACCCAAAAAGGAGGAGAAAAGATGGGAGCAGCGAAACGCAATATACCGGTGGGGCTGCAATTGTGGACGGTGCGAACCGAATGCGCAAAGGATTTTCCTGGCACAATAGCCAAGGTAGCCAAGATGGGCTATAAGGGCGTCGAATTCGCAGGATTTTACAACTATTCCGCAAAGGACGTCCGCAAAATGTTAGACGACAACGGATTGCTTTGCAGCGGCTCACATACGGCTATTGATCTGCTCTCAAACGAAAAACTCGCGGCGACTATGGAATATAACCGGACAATCGGCAATAAGTTCGTCGTCGTGCCCTGGCTTGACAGACAGAAACTAACGACCAAAGACGCATGGCTCAAGATGACAGCGACTTTCAATGAACTGGCAGACAAGACAAGGTCGGAAGGGGTGCACATCGGCTATCACTCGCACACCGGCGACTTCGCGAAGATAGACAACGAAACGCCATGGGACATCCTTTTCAGTAACACCACCAAGGAAGTTTTTATGCAGCTTGATATTGGCCACGCGGTGCATGGCGGGGCCGACCCGGTTGCTATTTTGAAAAAGTATCCAGGTCGAGCACTGACGGTGCACGTTAAGGAATACTCAGCAACGAATCCGAAGGCCCTCATTAGCGAAGGCGATGTAAAGTGGAAAGAGGTCTTCGAGGTCTGTGAATCGACCGGCGGAACACAGTGGTATATCATCGAAGAAGAATCCGGTGCGTATCCGCCGCTGGAAGCAGCAGAGCAGTCGCTGAAAAACTACAAAAAACTGCGAAATCAGGCCTAAAAACTGCTTGTGATTGCGGCCAAAATGGTTATAATGGCTGGCTTTGAGGGCGGGCGTAAATTGCTCGCAGAAAACCCAGCCCCGCTGGTTTCGTCATAAGCTTAGTTAGTATCAGGAGTTACAAAGTGAATACAGCATTACTTGACATGGTCGAAAGCAAATGCCTGAAGAAGGATATTCCGCATTTTGAAATCGGGGACATAGTTGACGTCCATTGCAGGATAAAAGAAGGCGAGAAGGAACGTATCGGCATATTTTCGGGCACAGTAATCGCCCGCAAAGGCCGGGGCATCAACTCGACCTTCACGGTTCGCAGAATTGTGGCAGGCGAAGGCGTCGAAAGGATATTCCCGCTGCACTCGCCCAATATCACCGATATCAAGGCGACTCGAAGCGGCAAGACCAGAAGAGCAAAGCTTTATTATCTCCGCAAGCGAACGGGCAAGTCAACCAAGCTGGTCCAGGAACACAGCGAACATACTGTGGTAAGCTAAATAATTGCTGATTGCAGATTTCCGCCGTTAGGTGTCCCTTTCGGGAGGATTGCAGATTTTTGTTTGGATTGATCTTCAACAGAAGTAAGTTGCTTTCGGATATTAAGCTGCTCGGCAAATGGGGGGAGCGGCAATGCGAGAAGTTTCTCAAGCGAAAAGGTCTCAAAACCCTCACACGCAACTACGCCTGCAAGGCCGGCGAAATCGACCTGATTATGGTGGATAGCGACCGGTCGATTGTCTTTGTCGAGGTCAAAACAAGGGCCGATGAGGAATTTACTCCTACCGAATCGGTAATCACAAAGCCGAAGATGGACAGGATGACAAAAACGGCCCGCTATTTTATCTCAACCAACGAAATAGAGAATCGGCCATACCGTTTCGATATTGTTACTATAACCTTAGGCCAGCGAGGCTCCGCCGAATTCCGCCATTACAAAAACGCCTTCGTAAGATAGATATATGAACCTGATAGACGCACATTGCCATTTGACGTATGAGCCGTTAGCGGATACCAATGCTGTCCTCAAGCGAAGCAGAGGTGCCGGCGTAACGGGCTGGGTAACCATTGGAACAGATTTAGCAGACAGCCAAAAAGCCGTGGAATTGGCAGGCCGATTTGAAAATATGTTCACGACAGTAGCAATTCACCCGCACAACGCAAAATCAACAGACCAGTCAACAATCGCTCAGATTAAAGAACTCGCACAAAGAAAAAAAGTCGTCGCAATCGGCGAAACAGGGCTGGATTTGCATTACGATTTTTCGTCGCCCCAGCAACAACAGGACAGTTTCGTTCAGCACCTTGAAATCGCGAAAGAACTGAATCTGCCGATTGTGATTCATTCGCGGGAGGCATTCGATGAGACGATGGAGATTCTGGAGGCACACGAGTCGGGCCTGAAGGGACTGGTTTTTCATTGTTACTCCGGTGATGTCCACCAGGCGAAAATCGTTTTGGACAAGGGCTGGTATATCTCGCTGACGGGGGTGGTAACATTTAAAAACGCCGAGACAACTCGCGAGGTCGCAAAATACGTCCCCCTTGACCGGCTGATGATTGAGACGGACGCCCCTTATTTATCGCCTGAGCCGATGAGGAAACAAAAGGTCAATGAGCCCGCCCTGCTTATCCACACGGCAAAGTTTGTAGCAGCACTAAGAGGGATGGAATTGGCCAAATTCGCAGAAGCAGTTACGAACACAACAACGCAGTTTTTCGCCATTCCTGTTTAAAATGAAAGCAAGAAACCTTCA
Organism: Phycisphaerales bacterium; assembly: GCA_003141275.1. Taxonomy (GTDB): domain Bacteria; phylum Planctomycetota; class Phycisphaerae; order Sedimentisphaerales; family Anaerobacaceae; genus Fen-1362. Next base: position 69,181 of record PLLM01000020.1, on the reverse strand, counting down.
CGAATGGAATTTATCCTGTAAAGAAGCGATAGGGATACAGCGTCAACTGGCCTCACAAGTGCGATTTACCGCGATGAAGAAAAGACCCAAAATAATTGCGGGGCTGGATTGTGCGTTCAGCAAAGACGGCAAACAGATATTCGCATCGGCTGTAGTGATTGACTTATCCGATTTTTCGATTATCGAGACGGCAACAGCAATACGCAAAGTAGATTTCCCTTACATACCGGGTTTGTTGTCATTTCGGGAGGCGCCCGCGTGTATCGACGCAATCGAGAAACTAAAAAGCACGCCCGATTGTTTAATCATCGACGGTCAGGGTATTGCGCATCCCCGGCGACTTGGAATCGCCTCGCACATAGGTTTGCTCATTGATAAACCAACGATTGGCTGCGCAAAGAGCCGACTCATAGGGACATTCGATGAGCCGGGAAACAAAAAAGGCAGTTTCAGCCCATTGGTTGATTCGGATGAAAAGATTGGCGTGGTTCTACGAACACGAACCGATGTCAATCCGGTGTTTGTTTCAGTCGGGCATAAATGCACGCTTGATGATGCGATAAGTGTTGTTCTGCAATGCACGACAAGGTATCGGCTTCCTGAGCCGAGTCGATTAGCACATCAATTAGTCGGACAGACAAAACTAAGTTCGCGTTAGTGTGCGTGAGTAAGGTGCAGGATAAGCTCTTGCATATCCGGGTATTTGGCAAGCAGCGTCTCCCTGTCACCGAGTTCAAAATCGGCCTCGTCAAAACCTGGAGCGACGGAACAGCCCATCAGCGAAAACTTCCCGCCGGGCTGGATAAAAGCCCCCTGCCAGGTCCCTTTGGGGACAAGAACCTGAACCTTTTGCTCACTGAGGATATCGTGGCCGAGGGTGACAATTTCGTTTGAGCCGTCGGGGTGCAGTTGCAGCATCGTTACGGGGTTTCCAAAATAAAAATGGAACATCTCATCGTATTTCAGCCGATGCATCAGCGATATGGTTTTAGCGGTGAGCAGATAAAGAATAACGCTGCTGAGGTTTCGGTCGCCCGAGACGCCAGCAGATAGAATTCCTTTTTTCAATACATCCGCGGCACGGTAGGTTTCAATAAAGAACCCGCCTTCCAGCCGCAATGGCTGCATCTTAAAATGCTTTATTATCTGCTCGGCCGTCATTTTTTCGACACAACCTTTGCGGACTTGATAATTACTGCCTCCTCAGGAACATCCTGGAACATTCCTTTTGTCCCGGTCTTGACCTTGGCAATCGCATCGACAACATCCATACCCCCTACGACCTGCCCGAAGACGGCGTAGCCGGGATTGCGAGCAGAATAGTCGAGATTGGCGTTATCAACGTGGTTGATGAAGAACTGTGCGGTAGCACTGCCTGGGTCATTGGTCCGGGCCATCGCGAGCGTGCCGCGTTTATTCTTGAGGCCGTTTTTGGCTTCGTTAACAATTGATGGACGAGTGGTTTTTTGCTTCATATCAGGGGTAAAGCCGCCGCCTTGAATCATAAAATTGGGTATGACCCTGTGGAATATCGTCCCGTCGTAGAAGCCATCCTGGACGTATTTCAGAAAATTGGCGGCCGTTACCGGGGCAGCCGTTTCGTTGACCTCAATTACAATATCGCCTTTTGTAGTTTCCAGTTTTACCATTGTTCGACCCTCGTTATTTCTCTTGTCCGCCGGGCAGCCGAACACAAAAACCATTACAGCCGCCACCAACAAATAAACTCCTGAGTTCCTGCCATATTTCATATAACACCCCCAAACATTAATCAATAGTTAATAATCATTCCCATTTATGCTGCCGCATAGATTCGAGAATCATAGCAGCGCATTCCATCGCTGCAAGCCCCTCTTCGGCGATGACTTCGGGCCGAAGAGATTTGTCGGCAACGGCCCGCAGAAACGCCTCCTGCTCAAGGCGAAGCGGCTCTCTGTCGTCAACGTCAAGCGTTTCGCGGTGCAGAAGGTCCTGCCAGCCGGCGGTAAGCAAAGCGAACGTGCCGCTTTTTTTGAGCTGCCTGATTTTCTCGACAACATCTATATTCGGAGCGGCCTTGATTACAACTCCAGTTTTTTTGAAATAATCGACGCTAAGATACGCCTGTTTGCTGAAAACCCGGACTTTGCGTTCGGTTTTCAAAGCGAGCCGTGATGCGGTAACATTGGCGACACAACCGTTTTCAAACACGATTCTGGCGTTGCAGATATCCTCGTTGGCTGGGTCAATAACGCCTATCCCAACGGCGTCAACCTTGACAACCTTGCTCGCGGCAAGCGACAGAATAATATCGATGTCGTGAATCATAATATCAAGCACGACACCGATATCAGTTGAGCGGAAAGGATATGGGCTTATTCTCGCCGCCTCAATAAACTTAGGCTCGATTTGCAGCCGTTTCATCGCCTGAACAACAGGGTTGCATCGCTCGGAATGGCCAACGGCAACGAGGCAGCCGGTCTTCCTGGCGAGTGCGACAATATCTCTCGCCTGCCCCACGTCGGCCGCGAGTGGTTTTTCGATAAGGACCGCGATACCCGCCTCAATGAGCGGCTTTGCCAGCGCAAAATGCTCGCTGGTCGGAGCGGAGATTGTCACCGCATCGACTTTCCCAATCAATTCAGCCACATTCCGGACTGATTCACAACGGTGTTTTTTCGCCAGCCGTTTTGCCTTGTCGGCATCGACATCGACAATGGCAACAAGATGGCTCTGGGGCAGCTCTGAGTAAACGCGGGCGTGAATTTCGCCCATCTTGCCTGCGCCAACAACCGCGGTTCGCAATTTATCCATATCAATCCTTTTAATGGCCGAGTAAGTCAGACCGCGAAAAAGAGGCCTGACCCCTTTTACGCTCTACCTGAATTTTTCGAGATACCTGCCGTAGCGATGCTCGCTGCTTTTTAGAATAGCATCAACCATATCGCGGACGTTTTCATCAAGACACTTTTCTTCAGCCATTTCCTTCGCCTTATGCAGCAATGGCTTTTTGTCATCGCGGTAGAGATGCTTATAGGCATCATTAATTGCCTTCTGTTGTTTTTCATCCAGTCCGGCGCGTTTAAGACCCCGCTTATTGACGCCTCGAACTTCCGGCGGGTAGTGGCCGCTGACAATAAGGAAAGGTGGTACGTCCTTGTTGATTCCTGCCAGCCCGGCGGCGTAGCACCATCTGCCGATGGTAACGAACTGATGGAGCAGAACAACGCCCGAAAGCCAGACGCCGGTCCCGATTTTGCAGTGGCCGCTTATCTGGGTGAAGTTGCTGAGGACGATTTTGTCTTCAAGGATACAATCGTGGCCGATGTGCACACCGACCATAATCAGATTGGAATTGCCGATTTTAGTAAAGGCGTCGTGGTGCATACTCGGATGAATAGTGACTTGTTCGCGAATTGTGTTGTCGTCGCCGATTACCAGGCCGCCGATTTTGGCGTCGGGGCCAAGATTGAGTATTTGAGGCTGGCCGCCTATTACGCAATTGGGAAACAGATGATTACGTTTTCCGATACGGACATTTTTATCAATGACGACATTGGCTTCGAGGACGGTCCCTTCGTCGATTGACGTGCCGCTGCCGACAAAGCAGTGAGGCCCGATTACGACGCCGTCCTGTATAACGGCCCCGTCTTCAATAACCGCGGTAGAATGAACCTTTTTCATTGTGGCATCCTGTATTTCTATTTTAATGTTCTATAGCTTGTCATTATCCACGAGCATAAACTTGAGCTCGCATTCAGCGACAACCACGTCGCCGACCATCGCCTTGCATTTGCAATGAGCGCTTCGCGTATGGCTTTTTACGGCCTCCGATATGAGAATAAGCTGGTCGCCGGGCACAACGGCTTTGCGAAGCTTGACGCCGTCCATACTGAGCAGAAAGGCCAGCTTGCCTGTGTGCTCAAGCCGCTGGGCAAACAACAGTCCTGATATCTGGGCCATCGCCTCCACGACAAGAACGCCCGGCATAATGGGCGTGCCGGGAAAATGCCCCTGGAAAAAATGCTCATTGAAGGTTACGTTTTTTATGCCTTTTATGAAGCCGTCGCTTTCAAGCTCGATTACCTTGTCAACAAGCAAAAACGGGTAACGGTGCGGGAGGATTTTGGCGATTGCGCGGATATCGAGCAGGGCGTCGGTGCCGAATTTGGCGGTGCGCTCCTGCCGTTCGGCGGCTTCGTATAGTTTGTGTGCAAGCTGATGGTTCAGGGAGTGGCCGCTTTTGTAGGATACGATTCTGCCCTTGATTGCCCTGCCGACCAGCGAAAGGTCGCCGATAAGGTCGACTATTTTATGCCTGACGCACTCGTCGGGAAACCTGTACGAATTTTTAATCGGGCCGTCTGAATTGATAACAAGAATATCTCTCGGCGTAAGATGTGTCCCCATCCCGTGCGACTGGAATTGCATGGCCTCCACTTCAAGCAGAAACGTCCTGGCACGGGCGAGGTTTTTCTCGAAACTGTCGGGAGTCAGGCGACAACTGTAAATTTGTCTCCCGATTCCGGTGTGTCCGCCGTAGTCAAGGTCGTACGTGATATTCAGAGTATCGTCCGGGAAGGGAAGCGCGTATATGGAAGCGTCGCCGGAGGTAATGAAAATAGGTTCCGTGATTGTGAATTCGTGCCGCGGCGCCTCCTGTTCGACAAGGCCTGCCTGACTGAGCAGCCGGAAAAACTCTCCGCTGCTGCAATCCGACGCGGGCAGTTCAGGAGCGTCTATTTCGATAATAAGATTATCTATTTCAAGGGCGGCGACGGCCGCCAGGCAATGCTCGACGGTCTCGATGCTGACGGGACCTTTTTTTATGGTGGTTCGGCGGGTTCGTTCGCCGATATTGAGGGCAATTGCCCTGATGCGGACCGGCTCTGCCAAATCGGTGCGGACAAAAACCACGCCGGTATCGACCGGGGCAGAGCGAAAAACTACCGACGCCTCCTTGCCGCCGAACAGGCCCTTGCCGCTAATGGCTGTCGGAGTTGCTATCGTTTTTTGCAGTTTCATTTTTTTGTCTTCACCACTAAGACACCAGGACAAAAATATTTCTTTTTTTGTTTTACCTTACTTTTTCCTCGTGGTTTTGCGTCTTCGTGGTTTCAAGTTTATCGACCCTTGCTGATAATTTTTTGAACTGCCCGATGATTGTGGGCAGTCGCAGGATGCAGGCGAATGCGCGAAGCGCTTCTTTGTGGTCAATAGCGGGCGACCAAGCCACTTTCTTGCCAGGCGGGATGTTGTTAATCACACCCGACTGCGCACCGACCATCGCACCGGCACCAATCTCGACATTGTCAACTACTGCCGCCTGCCCACCAAGAACAACGCCGTCACCGAGCTTACTACTGCCGGCTATACCGGCCTGGCCTACTATCAGGCAGCACTTGCCGATAATGACGTTATGAGCAATTTGAACAAGATTGTCTATTTTCGTCCCGGCACCGATTCGTGTCTCGCCGAATTTTGCCCTGTCAACGCAGCTATTGGCGCCTATTTCGACATAATCTTCGATAACAACAACGCCATTATGCGGGATAAGCCGGTGAGCTCCGTCAATGAAAGAATAGCCAAAACCGACAGAACCAATAGTAGTGTTGGCCTGAATAATAACACTATTGCCGATTGCGCAGTTGTGATAAATAACGACGTTGCAGTCGAGCCGGGTGGCCCGACCAATTTTGGTGTTCTGGCCGATTTTGCATCCAGCGGCGATAATCGTATCATCGCCGATTTCGACGCCGTCTTCAATAACAACACAGGCGCCAATCGACACGTTTTTGCCCATTTTAACGCTGGCGGCAACCTTGGCGGTCGAGTCCACGCCCGGCACGGCGGGCCGAAGCTTCGGCGCAAAAATCTTCAACGCATCAATCAGGGCCGCGTTTACATTTTTCACAAGCAACTGGGGTTGCGAAAACCCTTCGATTGCCTTATTGATTATCGCGGCGCCGCAACAGGATTTTTTAAGCTCAGCGAGATGTTTTTCGTCCGCCAGAAAAGTCAGCGTGGCCCGGTCGGCGGAACCAACAGGCCCAACCGAACGAATAGCGCCGGTTCCGTCGCCGATTAACTCGGCCCCAAGTCGATTAGCCAGCTCTTTGACCGTTAGTTTCATAATGCCTTCTTATGGCGGTGATTCTTATATCGAATTCGCATCAACCTTAGCCATAACCGCGTCGGTAATATCCTCACAGCCGGAGCTGTACAATACCTTGTACGTGCTGATCATCCCCGAAAGGTCGCTCGAATTTGCTGCAGGAAAGTCCGGCTCGCTTTTTTCGAACACCAGGTCAAAGCCCTTCTCTTTGGCGACTCCCGCGGTGGCCTTAAGAACGTCTTTGAAAAGCTGCTCAATGACGGCCTGCTCACGCATATCCATCTGGCGCTTGAAGTACTCCTGCTTCGCCTGCAAACTACCCTGTTTATCGAGCACGTCCTTCATACCCGACAAATAATCAGAACTGCCGGGTTTCAGCATCTTCAAACTGCTCTTGCCAACGTCTATTTGTTTGGACAGGTTCTCAAGCTCCGCTTCGAGCCTATCTCGCTCGGCCAGCATTTCCTGCCTGTACTTCGCGTTGCGCTTGCAATCCTGGAATATCTTGTGGACGCTGACGATGCCTATTTTGGGACACTTATTATCAGCGGCCCAGGCGTTCATAATTAAACCTGACATTACTATTACAAGAACCGTAACAATGATTGACTTAAGCTTCATAATTTTCCCTTTCTCATTGATTATTGCGCCATTCGGACATTCCAAACGATACCGGTAATTATCAATAATCGATTATCAATCCTTACGCGGCGGATATTCTACGAAAAAACAAAGTATTCCGCAAACCCCCCTGCCCCAATAAATTGAACATCAGAACAAGGTCCCTACGGAGAAACTGAAGGCCTGCGTCCTATCGCCGTCGCTTTTCAACAGGGGCGCTGCAAGTTCGAACCGCATAGGAACAGGTCCGAACCACTGCGGTATCATTATCTGAAGACCGGTGCCCGCGCCGACGCGGTAACTGCCGGTATCAATAGTGCCGCTGTCAATAAAAAACAGCATCGCTATACTCTCGCCTACGAGTGGAACAGCAGTTTCAGCATTTGCCAGGAATATCCAGTCGCTGCCGATGGGGTCTTTTCGCTCCGGAGGACGCCAGAGAGTAATATCACCTGTCTGAAGCCCCCTCGTGCTGACTCCGCGATACTGGAAACCGCGGATACCATAGGTACCGCTGCCGCCGGCGTAGAACTTTTCAAAGGGCGGTGCATCGCCTACGACGGTCGCCGCCAGAAGTTTGGTGGCCAGAATGGTCTTTCGTTCGGCCAAATCCTCGTAAAGGGTGAAATATCTCCTGTAGGTGCCGCTGGCGATGCCAAAAGTAAAGTCGCCGGTAACCTGTTCATAAGAAAAGTCGAAATTCTGACCGTTTGAGGGATTGAACCTGTTATCGGTAAGGTCTCTGCCGGCACCAACCCGGACACCCGTGAGAAGATTATTGCCCGCAACATCCTTTATTTCGATTGGCGCCTGGTGGTCAATATCTTTGATATCGACGTTTTCCACGCGTAACCCGATATTCTCATGCCATTTGTCTCTTTCTCGCTTGTCTAAACCGACGAATCCTTTTAATCTGCCTTCATTGTATGATTCGCGCCATCTTTCCCAGCTCGAGCCGGTCAAATCCAAACTGACGGGCTTGTCGTTGAGGTATGGCTCGGTAAAACTGACGGAATATGTGCTCAATTCGGTACCCGGCTGCAGGGCGATTCGCAGGGTTTGCCCGCCTCCTTTTAAGGCCTTGCCTGTGATAAAATCGGCGAAACTTTTGGGCTTGTCGCCAATGTCTAAATTTCTCTGCTCATAGGTTAGCTGGCCCATAAGGCCGCTGTCGCTGGATACGCCGGCACCCAGCATAACCATACCCGTTTTGCCCTCAATGATACTGACCTGGGCGTCCTTTTGGCCGGCGGTTGAACCAGACGGCGTAATCGTCGCCCCGTCGCGTTCGGTAAGCAGGACCTGCTGAAGGTTTTTTTCGAGTTCGCCTTTACCGTCCCCCCGGGCGATATCGCCGTTATACCATTTGCCCGGCTGGAAATCATACTCGTCGAGTACGCGTCGAACAACCTTGTCCTTGGTCTGCTCGTTGCCGGTGATTGTTATCTGGCCTATGCGAAAACGGCCGCCTTCTTTGACCGTATATTCGAGGTCAACCGTCTTGTCTGAAACAAACTTGATGCCCCGCTCAACCTTCGCGTCAATAAAGCCAGTTTCTTTGTAGAGTTTGACAATCTGCTTGGTATCGGTTTCGGCCATTTGCTCGTTATAGGTCTGGCCGTTCAGCAGCGTCAGCTGTTCATACAGTTTCCTGCTGTCATACTGCTCGCTGCCGGCAAAAATGGTGTTTGCAACCGAATAAGCAATGCCTTCCTCGATGGCAAAGATGATGCGGATTTTGCTCTTGTCGGCGTTGAACTCCCGCCGGGCCTCGATTTTGGCGTTAAGGAAACCTTTTTTCTGATATACCCGCTGGAGCTTCGAAACGTCCTCGTTAAGCTCCTCTTCGTTGTAGTATTTCTGGAACAATACCCAACTGCGGGTGCGGGCCTTGATGGCCTTCTTCAACTCGCCCGATTTAAGGAATTTATTGCCGACAAACCTGACCTCGTCTATTTTTACCCGCGGGCCTTCCTTGACAATATAAACCAGCTTGCCGGTGGATAATTTCGCGGTATCGAGCGTTACCTCGGTGTAGGGGAAGCCGTTCTGACGGTAGAACTCAAGGATAGTAGTCGCGTAGGTATGCGCAAGGACCGGGTCAAGATAGTCGCCGACCTTGAAGCCGAGCTTTTCCTGCAGCTTCTTACTCTTGAACGCCTTATTGCCGACGAACTCAATCGACCTTATGAGATTTTTTTCGACAACGACAAATGTCAGTTCGGTATTCCCATCAATTGCTTTCGTGTTGTAATAGCAATATTCGACGCCTTTGATTTCGGCTATTCGCTTCACATCCTCGGCTGCGACGCCCGGCTTGAATATGTCGCCCTGCCTTGTGCGGACTTTCGTGAGAACTTCGGAGGCCTTTACGCTGACGTTGCCTTCCACGCGAATGGCAGAAATTATCCGGTTGGAGTCCCCGCCTGCCGGAACAGCAGAAGTTACCTGGTTGGAATCCCCCCCTGCCGGGACAGCAGATGTTATCTGGTTGGAATCATTCACAGCCGCGGGGCGAACCGGTTGCGTTAAATTGGAATCGTTTATTTCAGCCGAACTTGCCGGCTGCGTGACATTGGGTTCATTCACATCAGCCGAATTTTCTGGTTGTGCCAAATTGGACTCATTCGCATCAGCTAAACTCACCAGCTGCGTTAAATTGGAATCATTCACTTCAGCCGAACGCACCGGTTGTGCGAAAATCGCCACACAGACCACAAATACAAAAACATTACACCAGATTGTTTTCACTTTTGCCTTTCAATTCCAATATCAAAACGGCGTTTCTTCACTGGAAGGCCCCTGCTGCAAAGCCGTGGACGGCTCATCCACAAACGAAGCTGCATTACCAAACCGTGTGAATTTATCCAGGAACGTAAGGTCAGCGGTCCCCGTCGGACCGTTTCGCTGCTTGGCGATTATCACGTTGGCGATATTGTTAGGCTCGTAATCTTTTTCTCCGTTGTGATAATAATCTTCGCGGTGCAGCAGTATAACAACGTCGGCGTCCTGCTCGATACTGCCGCTTTCGCGCAGGTCGCTCATCTTCGGCAGGTGTCCCTCTCGCCCTTCAGGCGAACGATTCAACTGACTAAGCACCACAACGGGGATATTCAATTCGCGGGCAAGGGCCTTGAGGTAGCGGGATATGGTCGTGATTTCCTGCTGGCGCGATTCGATACGAGAATTGCCGAGCTGCATCAACTGCAGGTAATCGACGAATATGCATTTTATGTCATACTGACTTTTCAGACGTCTTGCCTTCGCCCGTAATTCCAGAGGCGTCAGCGTCGAGGTATCATCGACAAATATGGGGGCTGCTGAAAGTATGCCGCAGGCATCGACAAGCCGGCGATAATGTTCCGTGGACAACATTCCCTTTCGCACAAGCTGGCTCTCAACCTGGCTTACGCTGCAAAGGAACCGCTCGGCCAACTGCTGCTGGCCCATTTCCAATGAGAAAATGGCAACGGGCGTCTTCTCAACAACACCGATATTTTCCGCGATGTTGAGCGCAAGGGCGGTTTTACCCATACTGGGCCTGCCCGCGATTATAATCATTTCGCCGTTTTGCAGCCCGCAGGTCATCTGGTCCAGCGCCATAAAACCGGTAGCCAGACCCGTAATGTGTTTCCCGTCACGTTTCTCGATAAGCTCGTATGCGTGCGTAACGAGGTCTTTTATATTTATCGCCTGCCCGGCAGTCCGCTTGTCGGTAATCGCAAAGATTCGCTGCTCGGCCTCATCGAGTTTCCCAAGGGATTCTCCCGTAGGATCATAGGCATCGTTTAGAATCTCCGTGGCGGCCTGTATAATCTCACGAAGCAGTTGCTTGTCTTTTATGATTCCCGCGTAATAGGCGACGTTGGCGGAACTTGGAACCGAGTTGGCGAGCTTGCCTAAGTATTCCACGCCGCCAACCTGTTCCAATTGTTTGCGGCCTTCAAGCTCATTACGCAATAGAACGCCGTCGATACCCTCGCCCCTGTTTTTTTCGTAAAGGGCAATTACCGCGTCATAAATCAACTGGTGCTCAACCCGGTAAAAAGAATCCCGGCTGAGCATCTCAACTACCTGCCCTATGCAGACCGGGTCAATAATCATCGAGCCGAGAACCGCCGCCTCGGAGGCAAGCGACTCAGGCATTATCCTGCCCGCCAAATCAGATGACGGATGACTGACGACGGAGGACAGACGTTCATACTTATTCTTCTGTTTTCCGCCTTCTGCCTTCTGACTTCTCGCTTCTGCCTTCTCTCTATTTTCCCTTGTCGTGCCTGCCATTTACCAACATCCCGTCCCGCCTGAAGGCGAGGTCTCGCCATCCCTAATAGATGGCGGATGATACAAAACTTCCACACAGAGTACTTCCCCGCCTAAAAAGGCGAGGTCTCGCCATCCCTCAATGGATGGCGGACCTGTTCAGTTTAAGGATTGTAGATTGCCGGTGCTCACCTGTCAAATGTTATCCGATGAAAGCAGATTCGCTTAGGAAAACCCGGATTTGATTATAAGCCCACCAACCAGTTTTCAGTGAAAACAGCGATATCTAACATATCAACAATACCATCGCCGTTGAGGTCTGCCCCGCCGCAGTAAAGATTCGAGTCGGCCTGCATCCATTTATTAGCCAGCGGGGCAAAATCGATGAAATCCACGTTCTTATCATTATCCGAATCGCCTGCGATAAATTGCCACGCAAGCTTCGGATAACTCACTCCTTCGCATATCGCCCAGACATCATCTGTCCCATTTGTTGTCTCCCACACAAAATCCCAGCCGACGAAACTCGCCTGCTGTTTCATTTGTGTATCTGTCAACGGAGTCCCGAGGTGATTGTCCGGACCGCTACCAGTGAGAAAATAACAAGAAGTAATGCTAAAAGGATTGCCTGTTGCCACTAATCCACCAAGAAAGTTTGATCCGCTACCACCGCTGACGGTGCCTGTTGAATAACAGTTGCTAATGCTCTGGCCAGCAGCAATTAAACCTCCGATAGTATTTGAATTATTTCCGCCGGTAACATTGCCCGTAGAATAACAATTGCTAATGTTCCCGGAATAGCAATGAGCAGCCAATCCACCAAGATAACCTGAATTATTCCCACCGGAAACATTACCCGTTGAATAACAATTGTTAATGTCTGCGAAGTAGTCGGCAACCAATCCTCCGATAGTACCTGAATTGTTTCCGCCGGCAACATTGCCTGTTGCGAAGCAATTAGCGAGAGGACCTTTGTTTACTCCAACGAGACCTCCAATCGTATATGCTGCATCTCCGGCGTTAACCGCAACTTTTGAGAACGAATTGCTGATGTTGCCATTATTCCACCCCGCCAGGCCACCGATATAGTGCGAACCACTTCCACAAACTATGCTGCCGCTTGAATAACAGTCACGGACAGTGTTGAAATTGCTGAAGCTGAAATGGTCATTGGACCCTATTAGACCCCCGACGAATCTTGAATTTGTATCACTGCTGATAAATACATTTTCGAGGCCTAGGTTTTTTATCTCGCATTCGCAGACATCGCCAAACAGCCCTAAATAACCTTTTTTGTCGCCGTGTGAGTTAATAGTCAAATTTGTAATCCTGTGTCCGTTTCCATCGAAAACACCAGTAAAGGACCTTCCGTCGAAAACATAATTTGCGCTGTTAATATCTCTCGCAATTATGGCTGTTGTGAAGATTTGTCCGTCCGGTAGATTAGAGTCAAGATTAACATCGGCAATCATAATAAAACATTTATTGTAATCATTGGCATCGTTTGCCAGCGTCATAAGGTCAGCAGCGTTGGCGATTTGGTATGGGGTGTTCGGCTCGCCCGTTCCGCCGGAGTATTTGGCAAAACAGGGAGACCCCACGGCAAGGATTAGAAATGTCAAAACGACCTTCCTCATAACCCAACCCTTTATCCCCCGCTGTCAGGCGTCCCTTACGGGACAACAATAATTCAGGCACTATTATACCGGATTCTAAGCAGAATTGCAATAAAAAGGGGCGTTACGGCGCTGTCGAAAAAACCAAGCTCTGAATATAAGGTATCCCACTGTCGCAAGTTATTACGATTCTTCGCGGATTTTCTTTGACATACTCGCCGCGGAGCTTTTAAAATGCGATTGTGGCCTTTGGGCTTTATGTAACCATGGATAGGTTTTTTGGGCATCCAGATTAATTGAAAAAGAGGTGGGGTTAAACCGTGAGATGTCCCTTCTGCAAAGAAGAGCAGGATAAAGTAATCGACTCTCGTTCCAGCGACGGCGGGCGAATCATCCGGCGCAGACGCCAGTGCCTATCGTGCAACAAGCGTTTCACCACATACGAAAAAACCAGCGAGAGCTTCAGGATGTACGTTATAAAGAAGGACAGCTCTCGCGTTCCTTACGACCGGGAAAAAATTATAGTCGGACTTCAGAAGGCCTGCTATAAAAGGTCTGTCTCCGCCGAGCAGATTCGCCAGATTGCCGACAAGGTGGAAGAGGACATATTCAAAAATTTCGACAAGGAGGTGACCAGTTCATTCATAGGCGAGAGTGTTATAAAACATCTTCGTGACGTTGATAAAGTGGCGTACATTCGGTTCGCCAGCGTCTATCGCGATTTCAAGGACGCCGGTGAGTTTATCGATGAAATAACTCAGGCAATATCACAGCCCGACGTGGCAGGACAGCCGAAGCTCTTCCAGTAAGCGGCACAGCCAGGAAGCCCGTGGGCCACATTAGGAATTGTGCAGAGAAGTAACTATGACGGCAAGGATGCCAAAATTGACGGTAGTCAAGACCGACGGCACAAAGGAGCCGTATCTTCATACCAAGGTACTGGGCTCCATCGCAAACGCCATCGGCGCAGCGGGTCAACCCGATATAGCCGCCGCACAGGAGCTTGCGGAGGCAGTAACGTTTTTCCTTTACCGCAACGCCACAAATCGGGCCATCAGCGCAAGCGAGATTCTTTCGGTAATAGAGACGGTTCTTGCCGGCACCGGCTTCGAGGAGGCGGCGGTCGCACTTAGCGAACATCACTTCGAGCGAAAATTAAAACGCTGCCGCATTGAGGTTGCCCGGGGCAGGCACAGCGGACTATTGGATGCTGATAACCCTTATACAGACCATTCACAGCAGATCACAAGCAGATGGAATAAATCGCGGATTGTCGAATACTTGGTCACTAAGCACCATCTGCGCAGGCCTATTGCCAGAACCGTTGCCTCAATGGTGGAGGAAAAGGTCTTCAATATGGGCATGCCCGTTGTCCCGGCCGGATTAGTCGAACAACTGGTCTTAAACGACGCCGCCGCCGTCCTTCGAGCGCAAAATCAACTGCAAACCGCCTGTGGTGAGCGAACCAGCCCTGAGTAGGGTCGAAGGATTCGAACCGCCTGTGGTTAGTGGTGAGCGAAGTCGAACCACTGAATGAAAAGAAAAATCTCTTGCACGATTCGCCTTTGATTGTTAGCTTACGTGCACGGCAAAAAGGATAAGATGCCGATATAGCGTTGGTTTGAAGCTATCTTACAGACAATTTTTCAGAAAGGAGTTGGATTATGAACAAGAGTCAGTTTCGCACGATGATGTTAGTGTTGTGCCTTGCAGCCCTGTGCGCTGTAATAGCCGGATGCCAGGAAGAGGCAGCCAGCCCCAAGGCAAAAGATGTAAAAGCTGCTCCAGCACCAGCCCCGGCAAAGGTCGCGGAGAAACCGGCAGCCACGAAGGCAGTTGAGAAACCAGCCCCAGCGCCCGCACCAGTTCCCGCACCAAAACCAGCCGCCACAGTCGCAGGCTCGACACTTGGCCCCTTCAAGCTCGCAAAGAACTGGGCGGAAGAACAGGGTTTTGTCGTCAACTGGCTTATCGCCGGCCCATTCCCGAATCCGGGTGAAAGACCGGATAACACCGGATTTGGCACCGATTACCTGAAAAACTACGGCGGCGAAGCGGCCTTCACCCCCGCAAACGGTATGGAAATCAAAATAGACGGCGGCTCAGCCGTGAAATTCCTGCCTTACGCCACAACCGGCACCGATATTATCTTCGGCGATGTCGCTCATCTCAAAATCGAAAGCAACCAGGAAAAAATCCTGGTTTACTGTGCCTGCTGGCTCGATTCGGACGCGGATAAAGATGTCGAAGTCAGGGTTGGCTCAGACGATGGCTACAAGCTCTGGATTAATCACCAGCTCATCTCCGAGCAGCATGTTTATCGCGCGATGGAAATGGACCAGGAAACCCACAAGGTAAAACTCAACAAAGGCAAAAACCTGCTGTTAATCAAAGTTGACCAGGACACGGGCGAATATCAGTTTATGCTCCGCGTCGTTGGCGCTGACGGCAAAGAAGCCCCCGGCATCACGGTCTGGAATTAAAGCAGTAAAAACTTAACTATTACCCGCCGGTTGGCCCGAAACTAACCGGCGGGTTTTATTTTGCCCTTCTCGTAGGGACGAACCTGCATGTCCTGAATGGCGGTTCCTTAAGGGATTAACGAGCATAACACCCTCACGTCGGCAAGCGGGAGCGTATGAATTGGCTGATGCGCCGCTTTGCCGCAAAACAGGAGAAGCACAGCATTTATTAGTCATTTCGACAATGTGAACGTAAAACCACGAATAAACGTGAGGCATCCCTTTCGGGAACGGGAGCGGTGAAAAGGCTTGTATCCTATCACCATATAACAATATAATGATTCTTTAAGGCTGGAAGGATATGATTTTTCATTATACGAATAAGTATGGTGACGTCGGAGTTGAATTGGAAAAATCTATGACCATAAAACAAAACAATGATACGACAATTTTCAGAGACCCAGCTGCTTATCTATGTTTTTCATTCCATGTTCAAGAAAAGAATAGGTATATCCACAACCAAGACACAGTACGATTTCTCAATGCTGTTCGGGAAACCATCAAGAACAGGGAGAAATATTTTCCTAAAGATACGAAATTCTGGCGAGCCCGGTTAGGTTCTGCAAAGTCTGAAGGTGTTAAATTTCATGATAAAGCATACGCCCAAAAAGATGTTCCTTATCCGCCAAAGGAGATGAAACCAGTAGCAGGAAAGGCAATAGAAGGAAGAGTAAATCCCAAAGGGATTCCCTGTCTATATTTGGCAACAAACATACAAACAGCAATTCAAGAAGTTAGGCCATGGCTCAACGCTAAAATTACAGTGGCTAAATTTCAAACAGTCAAAAATTTGAGACTTGTTGATTGCTCCAGAAATATCAAGATAGATGGAATTGGCAATGATAATCCTGGATCAAGTTCAAAAAAGGAGGAAACATTAATTGAATGTGAGGAACGAACATGGTCATGGATAGCCCGATCATTTTCGATACCAGTTAATCCATCGGATGACGAAGCTGATTATGTTCCAACTCAAATTCTGGCAGAACTATTTAGGGCTGAGGGATATGACGGAGTTGTTTACAATAGTCAGTTCGTGGAAGGACAAAATGTGGCATTGTTTGATTCAAGCTTGGCAGAACCAGTAGATATCAAGCTGTACAATATAACGAAGATTCCGCCGTTTAAATTTGAAGAAGTTCATTGTCAATTTGCAAGGAGCAAAACGTGAGCGTTCAAGATGTTACCTCTAAAATAGAGAGACTTGAATCAATGGAGGAGAAATTAGGTATCTCTATCGAAGCATTGTATGCGGAAATTAGAGAATCAAATAAAAATAACGAGTATTTTTTTTCGCTTAATGGCGAAATACATCCAACCAAAGGCACCACAGTAGATAAGACTATGAGAATTGTAGTAACACTGCACGATGATGCTGGAAGAATTGTTGGAAGGCAAGAGCATTGGGTATCCCGGGAGAGCTTTTTTGGACTAGAGTCATTTTCAGTTAACATTACAACCCAGACATTCCCTTGTAAAATTAGAATATATCCCACAAAGTTTTAATATTATATGCGAGGACACCGCATTGCAGAAGTTACTTTATGAAGACGGAGCAAAATGTAATGGAACGTGATATCACATCCAAAATAGAAAGACTCGAAGCACTAGAGGAGCGATGGGGTGTTTCCCTTGAGGCATTATCTTCCTCAATTGAAGGCCCAGATGATGATGGGAAGTGTAAATTTAAACTTAGTGGGCAAGTTCGTTCGATCACCGGCCTTACTATTGATAAAGACCTCCGCCTTGTAGTAACCCTACATGATGGCATAGGAAGAGTTGTTAATATGGGTGAACAAACGCAATCTACGGATCGGTTTTGGGGCAGAGATCCATTTGAATTTCGTTTTATTATACATGAGTCTCCATGCAAAATCAAAGTTTACCCCAAGAAACCATGGGGATCGTGAGGATACCATATGCCAGAAATTCTTAAAGAAGTTAGAAAGGGTTTGATAGAAGAGGCAATTAGTTCTCCAAATCTTTTATCCGATTTGGCGGGACTTGAAAAATATATCGCTGAAAGTTATAGTTCTCGCTCTTTTATTGAACTTCTTCAAAATGCGGACGATGCCGGTTCAGCAAGAATGGTGGTAAAACGCTGTAAAGAGCATATTCTGGTTGCAAATGATGGGCGGCTATTTACACAGCAGGATTTTGAATCGCTATGCAGAAGCGCATCTTCTAACAAAGAGAGAAAAACAAGCATTGGTTTTCGGGGCATTGGGTTCAAATCGGTTGTTGGTTTCGCCGACCGTGTACATATTTTCAGCGGAGGCCTTGAAACCACGTTTTCCAAGGAATTAACGGCCAGAGAAATACCAAAAGCTACCAGAGTGCCACTTATCAGGATACCGCATTCAATTGATGCAACCCTTAAAACAGAATTGTTTCCTGAAATAAAAGAGTTGCTTGACGATGGTTATCAGACAATTTTTATATTTTCTGATCTTATTGCAGATTGTGTACAGTCAGAATTTGAGGGGTTAGCTCCAACGGCCGTCTTATTTCTCCGCAATATAAAACAGGTGGTGCTCGAAACGGATACAAAAACAATTATTACAGCACACCGGGAAAAACTTAATAAATTAACCCAGCAAGTCAGACTTGCGGATAACGGGCAAAGCGGCACATGGAATATCTTTGATGGAGACGGCGCTTCAATTGCAATCCAAGAGAATAACGACGAATATGTGAAACTGAGTGAAAATGAGGCTGTGGTTCATGCTTTTTTGCCGACATTGGAACCGACAGGCTTTGGATTAAAAATCAATGGCGATATAAGCACTGACCCGTCAAGGCTCCGTGTTCTTTTTGATGAAAATACATTCCATACAATCAAGAGAGCGGCAAAACTTTATGTATCGCTGCTGGAAGATTGCCTGTCGCCAAATAGTGAATTGGGAGGGAGAAAAATACTCGAAGCTCTGATGCCTTATGCTGACCCGCGAATGTTAGGTTTGCAAAAGCGTTCATTCCGGACTGAGTTTATGGCTGCTATTCAAAAGGCATCTAAGGGAAGATTTGATAATCTATACTGTAAACCAAATTGGCTCAATGCTTCGGATAATGAGAAACTTGCAACAACATCAAACATACGGACGGTGCAGCGCGATATTTGTGACATCAATGGGCTTGATATTTTCTTGAAGTTTCTTGGAGCAAAAGAACTAACCGTCAGCATGTACTCACAAGCTCTAAAAAAGGAAACCGTAACAATTCAGGGGGCGGCAGAGTTTGTGTCGCAAATAACAAAACAATACACAACCAAGCAAATGGCCCCTGAAACGATTGACCCTGAATGGAAAATATGGTCGGTAGGCAATGAAATAAAGTCATTGCCCGAAGCCATCGCGGCGAGTAAGTGCCTCGATTCTGATTTTGTTGATATGGTAACAGAACAGAGCGGGATAAGTTCGGAGTTGCCACGGATGTTAAGCGATATAACCGATAAAGAAACCGCAGAGGTTCTTATTCAGAAAAACACAGAAAAGGATTCCGACGAAAAGGAATTTACGAAAAACAACAATGTCAAAATTCCACACGTTCAGTTGAGTCTTACAAAATGGCGAAGTGTTGAGCAGCAGGTTCTTGAAATTCTAAGTGCTGAAGGGTGGACGGCTAAAGATGTGAGCCTCCAAAACATAGGGTATGATATAGAGGCAACGAATCCAAACGGGAAAGTGGTTTTTGTTGAAGTAAAGTCGCTAAATTATGCAGGGCAAAATTTTGTACTCACAAGTAATGAAGAAGCAACGGCCAGAGAAAAAGGTGAATCTTATATACTTGCGTTGGTATTACAAAAACAAGACCATTTAGACGTGATGTTTATAGAAGATCCCACAAAATCGCTTCAATTTGAAAGACAATGCCGCCAATGGGTTTGGTTATGTCCATCTTATGAATTTCAACCTAATGCCTATTATTATCAACAATAATCCGTGTAATTCAGTGTAATCTGTGTCTAATAAAGAATCAGTGAAATCAGTGGCTAAAGAAAGTCAAACAACAGCATATATTGAAAACCGGGGTCAGCAACCGTTTTTAAGGCCGGGGAGGCCGGGGGACAGCCACCATTTAAAAATCCCATATAACTTTTGCGCCTAAACAAAATCCGTGAGACGCGCCCTTGGCGAGCCCTGCTTCAGGAATCCGTGCCACACGCCTTGCGGGCCCCGCTTCGGGAATCCGTGGTTAGGAATTCTCTGCGTCTTTTGCGTAATCTGCGTCTGTGCTCGGCCTAATAATGCCCCTTAGGGGCGGCGGACAAGGCGAAAGGGTATCGCAGATGCTTGTATCGAGAATACCCTTAGCCGAAGAACGCAAGCCGAGCATAAGCAGCCTGCCCCGGCGTAGTCCCTCAGGGACGAAGAGGGGTGAAATCTGTGGCCAGTTAAAATCAGCGTAACCAGCGCACCTGTCCTGAGCAGTAGTCGAAGGAATCAGCGTCAAAAAATCCTTCGTGTCTTTGTGCCTTTGTGGCGAAAAGAGTTAATTTAGGTAACTTGCCCTCCATTCGACACACACAAAAAGGAGGGGCAACAAGGGGCAAGTAGGGGCAACTAAAAAATTTAGGGAATTATGCACTTGACAAACGAGCGAACAGAACCTACAATATATTTGAAAAAACACAGAAAATGGAAACTGAAAATAAAATTCCGAAACAAAATAAGGTGAAGCTTGAAGCCAAAATAATCAAGTTGGAAACTGAAATATCGAACTTGAAGGCGGAGGTAAAGGACTATAAAACGAAGGCGGAAGATTTTAAATTGAAGCTGAAAGGTATTGATGGTATCAATAATAAATGCCTTTGCTGTGGTAAAAAGACAGGCAATTTTGTTTATAAAGGACGGGACGAAGATTTTCCAGCAATGAACACAACGGATTGTTATTATTTTATATGCGAAGACAAAAATTGCGGCAAAAAATATAAAAGACAAGCATATCTTCAAAGATGAAATTATATTCATTAGCACACCGCTTTCTTATAAGTTAATCTCTTTCCTTCTGCTCCTGCTATGGCGTGTTCGGCGCGTGTACCGTCGTTTAACTCGCGGTGATTCCATCGGAATTGGAACTCTTGGCAGTATTTGCCTAAGTGATGTTTTGAGACGTGATGGAATGTGCCGTGAACGCCTCTTTTGAGTAACGCAAAATACGATTCTGCGGTGTTGGTTGTAATGTCACCGTTTACATATTGTTTGTCTTTGTGCTTTATAACTTTATGCCCGCCCTTAAAATTCTTACCAATGCCTTTGTAGGCGTGCCATTCATCGGTCATTATCGTAGAATTTTCATTGACGTTTTCTATAATCGCAGATTTCAAATTAAAGGCGTCCACTCTTTCGACAGGATGCGAGACGGCTCCGCCGCCTCTTTGAACGAGAACCATTACGGGGGTTTTTAGTGTACCCCTGCCCTTGAATTGATTCATATCATAGTATTTTTTCCTCGTACTGTTTCTTGGCTTGCCGCCAACGTAAGTTTCGTCCACTTCTACCGTTCCTTTGAGAGTAGGAGCTAAAGTTTTCTCGTCCATTGCCGCCCGTATCCTGTGGGCTAAATGCCAAGCCGACCTATAAGAACCTAATCCTAAATTTCTTTGCAATTGCAGGGCAGACACGCCCTTTTTGTGAGAACACATAGAATAGAACGCCTGTACCCATTGCCTCAAAGTGATATGAGAGCGGTGCATTATCGTGCTAACCGTTACCGTAAACTGTTGACGGCAATCATTGCAACGGATAACACCGTCTCTGACCTTCTCTGATTTGGCCTGTATCCTTACTACTCGAATACTGCCACAATGGGGACAAGCAATACCTTTAGGCCAACGAATACCTTCAAGGATAGCCCTTGCTTCATCCTCAGTTAAACGCCCTACATCTATCGAGGCCATTTCGCTTAACTTACTGAATTTTGGGGGGATGAATTTCATAGCGATTTTCCTTTTTTATTTTGACGGGAGCAAGAAAATATTTTTGTGTTTCTAAAATTACTACGTCTTTGTCAATCGTTACTTGGGAAGGTATCGGGATTTCAATTCGCAAAGTGCTATTAAAAGTGAAAACCACTAACCCACGAATTATTTTGCTTTTCTTGGGCATGTTATCAAAACGTATTACAGCGTATTCGGCTTTAGCTAATTCGCATATTGGCTTCCCTATACGTTCATCGAATAAAGTGTTTTCCATTCTTGCTATATAACATATCTGATTGCTGCCGAATTGTCTGGCATAAATAGGTGACATTGCCCACATTTCAAAAAAGTTTTCCTGATTTGTTACTTTTATAGACCGACCGCCATCAATCTTTTTAATATCCGTATCGCCTTTTATCAGCATTATATTCCCTAATTTACCCCACGGCTCAAAGGCATCGTTAGAATCAATAATTACTTGAATATCTGCTGTTGCTGTTTGTAAAGGTTGCTTGTAGGGGTTAGTTATCGGGAACAAAGAAATCAGTTTATTCCAAAAGGGCGTTATAATCAAAACAGTAATAATCGCAGGAATAATATAGTTACGAAGCAACTTTGATTTGCCCCACGATACTATTTCCCACGGAAAATATATTACTAAGCCAAGATATACGCTTAATGCGATACAAATCGCCCCCATAATCGGTGTAATTAGCATACCCAGCCACCCTCCCAATATAAATAGGCATATTGGCAATAGTGGGTGAGCTTTTTTGCTCTTAAAATGCAACCACAACTTGTTTTCTTTAATTTTTTCCCAAACCATGCCCAAATCATAGCATCCTCGTTTCGTTTGTCAAGTGCATAATTCCCAAAATTTATTATAATAGTATTAGCATTTCTTGTACATTCCCTTGCGGCAAAAAAACTCAATTTTGCAGGACAAATCCTAATCATCAGGTTAAAATACCTTCCTTATGCAGTTAATCGCAGGGAAATCCCGCTTGAAGGGCACAGTGGTTATTCCCGGCTCGAAGTCGCACACGATTCGCGCCGTGGCAATCGCATCATTAGCCAAAGGCGAAAGCTCAATCGAGAGGCCGCTCGTTTCGGGCGACACCCTTTCAGCCGTATCCTGCTATCGCTCGCTTGGCGCAAAAATAGACACCTCAAATAACGATTGCTGGAAAGTTACCGGCATCGCGGGGCAAGTCCTCGCTCCCAAGGAAATCATAGACGTCGGCAATTCAGGAACAACGCTTCGCATCGCTATGGGGTCCGCGGCCCTTGCGCCTGTCGGGCAAACGACGCACTTCACCGGCGATGAGCAAATCCAGTCACGACCCATCGGGCCGCTGATTGATTCACTAAACGAGTTGGGAGCAAAATGCGTCGCCACCAAAAACAACGGCAAAGCCCCCGCAACCGTAACGGGCCGGCTAATCGGCGGCAAAACATCAATCGCCGCATTCAGCAGCCAGTATCTCACTTCGCTGCTGTTGTGCACGCCCCTCGCCGAAAAAGATACCGATATTAATGTTACCCTGCTCAACGAGCCGGGATACGTTCAGATGACGCTCGACTGGCTCGATAAGCAATCCATTAAATACGAGAACAATAATCTGCGGCATTTCAAAATCCGGGGCGGACAACAATATAAATCTTTTGATTCAGCCGTGCCCGCGGATTTCTCAAGCGCAACGTTCTTTTTATGCGCAGCAGCCCTTATCGGTGATGGCGTAACACTCAAAGGTCTCGACTTTTCCGATAGCCAGCCCGATAAGGCCGTCGTCGATTATTTGAAAGCGATGGGTGCTGACATTTCAATCGGCAAAAATTCGATAACGGTCAGGCAATCACAACTCAAAGGCATCGAAATAGATATGAACGCCACGCCGGATGCCCTGCCCGCTATGGCAGTCGTCGGCGCATTCGCCGAAGGGCAAACCCGCTTAGTAAATGTCCCGCAGGCACGAGCGAAAGAAACCGACCGCATCAAGTGTATGGCTGAGGAACTGAAAAAACTCGGCGTCGATACCGAAGAGCTGCCCGATGGCCTTATAATCAAACATAGCAAGCCAAAACCGGCAATTCTCGATGGCCGTGGCGACCATCGCATCGTAATGGCATTGTCGATTGCCGCGATGACAATGCAGGGCAGTTGCACAATCGGAACCGCCGAGGCAATGAGTGTAACTTTCCCGGAATATGCTAAACTGATGCAAAACTTGGGCGCAAATATGGAACTGAAATAACGGGAGAATAAAATGATTGGCTGCCATATCGGAAAAATGTTTCAGGTAACGGTCGCGGGCGGGTCATATCAGGAAGGCCTCACGGCTATCGTGCAGGGCCATCCGCCGACAATGCCGCTCACAGAACAGGAAATCTACGGCGATTTGCTCCTGCGAAAACCCGGCGCTGATGAGTTATCCAGCCCGCGCAAAGAGCCGGATTTACCAATAATATACTCAGGACTAAACGCCGAAGACACAATTGAAAATGCGGGCAACAAAAACCACACCAACGGCACGCCCCTGACTATCCTGATACCGAACCTTGACCGGCACTTCGTTCACGTCAAACAGTATCAGGACACAAACCGCACACCCCGCCCCGGCCACGCATCATGGGCGTCATTCGTCAAATACGGCCCCGATGACGACTCAATCGGCGCGGGAATCTTCAGCGGACGATATACCTCAACCATTGTCGCCGCCGGCTGCGTCGCCAAAAAAGTCCTCAAAAAATGCGGCATAACTGTATTCGCTTATGTAAAAGAAATCGCGGGCGTCCGATGCCCCGATATCGACCACAATAAGGCATTCGCATACACCGAGAACTACAAAAAGATGCGATGCGACCTCGACCCGTTCTACCAGGAAATTTACGTCAAAGGCCGGGTAAATATGAATATGCGGTTTCTCGAAAAGGCAGTCGTCTTCGCGCAAATCGAAAAGGAAATCGACGCCATTCGCGACAAGACGCCTAAAATAAGCGCAAAGGAAGTTAAAAATAAATACGGCGTCCATCACATCCTGAACTGCCCGGATATTGACGCCGCACAGGCGATGACCGACGCCTGCAACAAAATCTCCGCCGGAGGCGATTCAGCGGGCGGCCTGGTGGAGGTAGTCGCATTGGGTGTACCCACGGGATTGGGCGAACCCGTCTTCTACAAGCTCGACGCCGAACTCGGCAGGATGCTCGGTATCGGTGCAGTCAAGGCGGTCGAAATCGGCGCGGGTATGGCCGTAAAAGATATGACCGGTTACCAGAACAACGACCAGATGCAGGCCAAAAACGGCAAAGTGGTCTTCGATTCCAACAACGCCGGCGGTATCACCGGAGGCCTCGCAACAGGACAACCGATAGTCGTCCGCCTTGCCGTCAAACCAACGCCTACAATCGCAAAGCCGCAGCATACCATCGACAAATATACCCTCGAAACCAAACAATTGGCGGCGATAACAAGACGGGACCCGACGATTACGGCGAGGATTTGGCCCGTCGCGGAAAATTATACCGCTATCGTGCTGCTTGACCACCTGCTGGCTCACTATGGCTACCAGCACATAAAAGACCTGCACTACGCAAAATAAATGTAATAAAAAAGGCCCCGGTTTTCACCGGGGCCTTTCATTTTCACCATTTCAACGATGCCCGCTGCTATTGCGGAGGAATCTTATGTGTCCCTGTGCACGCTGGGTTGCCGGACTCATCATAGACGCACACGTGCCAGCTCAACTGCCTGCCGTACGAGCCGCCCCACGCCTCAACATACACCTCATAGACAATTTGGTTGGTTCCGTTCCACGTCAGCCGGTAGCTGCCATAAGCAGCATCAGTGCCGCCGTTGGCAGGAATCCTACCTCCAATAGCAACAGGGTGACCTATGCGAATCGGACGGTACATCGCCGGAATCACGGTATCGCTGCTGTACCTATCTTTGTCGCAGATAAAGCGAACTTCAAGCTCGCTTGTTGGGGTTTTATCATCATTTACATCGGTCACATCAACTATGACCCTGTGCCACCAATCGTCTTGTGAATTATTAGACGGGTCCCACTCAAACTGCCCGCTGGCAGTGTTCGCGTCCTCGCGAGTGATGTTTTGGGCCGCTACGGCAACAAATGTCGGAGCAGGCGTCGGCGCGTTGACGTCGCCAATATCGCTTACACATCCCGGCTCGGACCAGGCGGTGATGTTATTGTATTTGTCACGTGCCCTTACTCTGAAACAATACTCGCCAGAGGGGTTGAGGCCCGTAACCAGGTAATACGTATCGGTCTGCCAAACGCTTACGGGGCCGCCGACTTGTTCAAACTGGTAATAAACCTGCCCGCTCGAATCGACAGCGGTACTGGCTCTCATTTCAACTGAGTTGCCGGTTAACGGGTGAGGCAGGGTTGTCCATGTCATAGGATTCGGTATCGGAGCAGTCATATCCCCCGCCAACTCCTCCAGCCAGCAGTATGTAAACTCCTTCAGGTCATCTGTTCCGTATCCCACATCTCCCAAACCATTAGCCCACACCGACGCAAAAACTGCGAAGTCCCTGAAGTCGACAAGATTATCCACGTACAGGTCCCATCTCCTGCAATATTCCGATATGGGGTAATGATAACCAAGGTCGACAATTCCCGTGTCGGAGGTGCCAAGCGTGGAGGTACTATACTTGAACATTCCAAGTGATACGGCAAGGTCTCCGCCCGCATCGATACAGGGGCTGTTGAGCATTTGTCCCGCGGTAATTTGCTCAAGATGGAAGTCACGGCCGCCCGCGTTGATAAAACACGGGTCAATATTTATGTTGCCGAGGCCCCAGTTACTTGATGGACATCCGGGACTTATATATACACCCGCCTGATCACCTCTGATATCACTGTATGACACGCTGATGGTGCCGCAACGCTGCTCATGTTGGAAGCCCGTCGCTTCGGCAATCTCATTACCGAGCAAACCGTTGTTGTCCCAGAAAATGCTGTTTTTGATTTCTGTGCTTGCGTCATACGAGCAATATAGGCCGCCGCCGAATCCCGTGTTGCCCAGTTCGCCGAACGTGCCGGTGGCATGGTTATTGTAGAGTGTGCAATTCTCGACCGAGACAGCCGCTTCCCAGTTGGTGGAAATGCCGCCGCCGTCACGACCCGCTGTGTTGTTTACCAGCAGACAGTTCTTGATTATCGTATCGGAATTGGCGGCACCGTAAATATGTATGCCGCCGCCCGACGTCGAAGAATAGTTATCAGCCAGGAAGCAATCGGCAATCACCGTGTCTATTGACGAGCCGAATATACCGCCTCCCTGACCCACGATTACATCAACGTCGCCAGCCGATACGCCGGCAAAGTTATTGTGCAACGTGCAGCCGCTGATTTGGCCTGCGCTTTCCATTACATAAATACCGCCTCCGATGTAGGCAGTGTTACGCATTATTTCGCTACCCAGCACTTCCGGCTGGCCGCCTGACCAGAACATGCCGCCGCCCACCGCCGAGTTGTTGTCGCTTATCGTGCAGTTTTGAAGACGAATACTCGCGGTATCTTCGAAGGCGATGCCGCCGCCGTGGCCTAAATACGGGTCTGTGTGGTAAGTAGCATCGGGTTTTGGCGCGACATTACCACTGATAACACACCCGACAAAATTAATATCGGAGTTTGCACCGCAATAAATGCCGCCGCCATAACTCGGTATCCTGTACGGAGCACAGGGGTCTATTGGGCCCGCCGACCCTGCGCCGCCGGTACCGCTCATACCACCACGGGCGGTATTATTGGATATATTACAATCAATAAAATTGGCCTCGGAGCCCGCGTCGCAGAAGACGCCGCCGCCGTAGCCGCTGTACCATCTGTAGTCATTTTCATAACCCCAGGTTCGCCAAAGCGTGCCGTCACTCCAGTTACCGCCGTATCCCGCATTACCGCCGCCCGCAGTATAATCTCCACCATTGCCGCCGTTGCCGCCGACAACTGTGCAGTTAGTAATTGCGCAGTTAATCAGGGTCGGATTTGCAAAAGGTGCAATATAGATACCGCCGCCTCTTGCCCAGCCGGCCCAGCCGCCTCGACCAGCATTATCGGCAGCATCAGAATTACCACCGTTGCCGGCGTTACCGCCTGTTATAGTTGTATCTCTGATGACACAGTTTCGTATTGTAGGTCTAGCGCCCGATTCAACGACCACGACTCCGCCAGCAAGACCAAAACCATCAAGGCCATTCTGGCCGATTGCACCGTCCGATCGCCCCTGGGCAGAATACGAACCACTTGTGAGTGTAAATCCGTCAAGTATGGTCCCCGGTCCTGCACCGGCTCCAAAATGCACTCTATGTTCGCCATACGACAAATCAATAATCGTCGCTGCAACTACACAGGGGTCGTCAGGATGGGTACTGGTAATGGTAATGTTCTTGTTAATTACAAGACCATTGATGCTTGTGACATGATAAACACCGCTTTCAACAGTGATCATATCTCCCGAACGGGTACCATCAATTGCCTCCTGAATCGTATTGAAATTGATCGGAACGGTCACTGTCTGTGGCAAACTGAATGTGACGCTGACGGTTTTGTCTCCGTTCATTGTAACAGTATTGGTTTGGGTAAACAAACTATCGTTGTCTGTACCTTCCCAGCTCTGGATTCGATAGCCGGCATCGGGTGTCGCAGTAAGATTAACATTTGTACCGCGAGGATAAATGCCGCTGGTAGGCGTAACTGTGCCTCCGTTACTCGATATAACCGTCAGGTTACATGTATTCTTTGCAAGGGCAACATTAATAGTTCGGTTTCCATTCATACGCACGGAGTTGAAACTGCTGCTATTACTGTCATCGTCGGTACCAGTCCAGATAACCTGGTCACCGGAAGGAATGGGAGCAGTTACGTGGAGTTGAACTATGCTGAACCATACGTAATCTCCGTCGCCCGGCGTGATATCCGCCGATGTCAAACCGTCCCCGGCGACAATCGTCAGATGATACTGCGGCGGCGTAAACGCCGGATAGTGATACCCCATATCCACAATATTTACGTCATCAACGCTGTCGGTCCTGGTGGTATAACCTCCAAGATTAATATCCGGACTATTGACATCCGCGCTGCCGGTATCGACGCAGGGGCTGTTAGAAATCTGGCCCGCGCCAATCTGGCTGAGGAAGAAATCACCGATAAACAGGGGGTCCGCGTTGATATTATGACTATTAAGCTCCCAGGCAAACGTGGTCGGGTCCCAGTTGATTGAGCCGCCTGGCTCTATGAAAATCGGGGTCGGTATCTGCGCCAATAGACCGATTGCATGAAGAACGGCGCCCGTCACCGCGTTGGAATCCGTGGCCGTGACAAGTATGCCGCCGGTTCCAGCGGCTATAGGACTCAAAGCGCCTTCTGCATACCCGATGGGGCGAATTACCACGGGAATTATATGAATCGGGTTTTTGCCGTTCGCAGCCGTGATAATATCGTTGAGCACATAATTTGTGTAATTCTCCGGGTCGTGCGGCGGTGCGTCGGTCAAAAGCAGAATCACTCTCATAACCTTTTTGCCTTGGCGCCAATCACCCAGCCCGGGGGAATTGGAATCGATATAGTTCGTATGGCCATTGTCTGTTAATCTTCCCACAAGGGCATTCGCATCGATACAATGCATCAAGGCCGTATATATCGCTTCAGGGCCGTCTGCCCCGCCGCCGGCAGCCATGGGCTGAAGGCCAGCGATAAGTTCGTTAGCATTGGTTGTGAACCTCACCCTGTCTCTGTAAGGCCAGTCGCCCGGGGAACCGTAGTTTCCGTCAGGATAGTCACGGAAGTCAACGAGAGCGAGCCGGTAACTGGCATACTGCGCGGCAATCGCGTTAGTAATCTGCCTGGCGGTCGTTTTGACCGCATCGATATCACCACCCATACTGCCGGTTGTGTCGAAACAGATAACGAAGTCCACGGCATTGATATCATTGGACCACGCGCAAGGATCAGTTGAGTCCTGGATATCGCTGTAACGCATCCGGATGGCGGAAGGTAACTCGCCGCCGCCTACGGCAATCTGACTGCCGCTTGAGCCGATGCCGGCCTGGTTGTCCCAGATTATGCTGTTGAGGACGTCGATGTAGCTGCTGTAGGAGCCAAACAGACCACCGCCCAAACCGGAGACCCTGTTACCAAAAATCGTGCAATTGACGATGTTGACGTCGCTGTACCAGTTGGCGGAAACACCGCCGCCGTCCTGGGCTGCGACGTTACCGGCTATCAGGCAGTTCTTAATCAGGACGCTGTCGCCGTTAGGCAGTTCATTGCCGTCAACATCCTGACTGGAGATATAGACACCGCCGCCTGAACCAGCCGTCGTATTGTTCCATATATTGCAGTCCCTAACCTCGGCGTTAGCCCCGAGCAGGGCAATTGCACCGCCCTGAGCAGCCAAGACCGTGGACTGATTACCTGTAAACCTGCTGTTCACAATCTCGCTTGTTCCGCCGACACAGAGAATGCCGCCGCCGTTATATGAAGAGTTATCCTCGAAATTACAACCGGTAACTGTCCCATACGCCCATGCCGAAAATGCTCCGCCACCGACTGTCGCCCGGTTGCTGTTGAACGTACAATTCTCGAACACAGGGGCGGCGCCATCCTCAAAGGCCACCGCGCCGCCGAAGCTTATATTCGGATACGCATTCACCGTCGCAACGCTGTCGTTTCTGTTTGTGGACGGACCCTGCATATTCGCCTCGTTGTCGATGAAGCTGCATTCGACAAATTGAGGCGCACTGCCGCTGGCGGCATAAATCGCACCGCCAAAGCTCTCAATCTTGTAGTGCTGGGTCGGCCAGCCGGACGGAACCGACGCACCGCTGATGCCGCAACTGCTTCCCAAGGCGCTGTTGCCGGTAAACGTACAGTTCACAAATTCGGCCGTGCTGTTCACGTCGCAATAAATTGCTCCGCCGTAGCCGCTGTATTTCCAGTATTCCTCAAAATGGTACTCCCACCATACTGCGTTCATATCACCCCACGCACCGCCGTGTCCGCCTGTGGCTGGAGCGGCGCTACCGCCGTTGCCAGCGTCACCAGCCCGTGCGACGCAGTTGATAAACGAGCAATTCTCAAACAAAGGACTGCCGCCCTGGCCGCAATATGCTCCGCCGCCGAATGCTTTGCCGCCCGGTCCGCCGTTGCCGCCCCAGCCGTCGGCGCCCGTCCCGCCGGCGCCTGTTGCACCGTGAAGACCTCGAGCCACGCAGTTGATAAACAAGCAGTTGCGCACGGTCGGAGATGCTGCATCATTTAACTGCATCCCGGCGCCGCGGCAGGTGCCGCCGCCGTAACCGTCCGCGCCCACACCCTGCGGTGTGGCCCAGGACCACTGAGTGGACGTTTGCTCACCTATCAACGTACCGCTCTCGTAATCTTTCCAGTATAAGGCGTCTCTGATGGTAAGCCCTTCGATAATCAATCTCCGGGTGGCGTTATCAATAACAAAGCCGCCTATAATCTGGGTCGCATTCGCGTCCTCCGGATTTGAGCTGGTCAGCCTTATGTCTTTTCCTGATATATACAGATACGGATGGTCCTTGCTCGACTCATATATGTTGTATGTGCCGGGCGTTATCATAACAATATCGCGGTCGCTTGCAGCGTCAATCGCAAACTGAATCGTCGGGTAGCCGGTGTCGGTTCCTACATAGAGAATTTTCGGGGTGTAGAACTCAACCGTAACGTCCCTATGCCCGTTCATAGTTACTGTGTTCTGATGTACTGTCAAATAATCATCGTCGGTTCCGGTCCATATAATTGCATCTGAAGGATTAGTCGGCGTTGCGACAAGCGTTACAACGTCACCGTGGGGACGAAGGTGTCTGCCGGGAGCAGGTGTAACCGTACCATTGCCTATTACGGTAACGGTCAGGTAATACGATCCGTCCGGCTCAAATCCAACGACGACCGTCTTATTAGAATTCATAGTGACGGTATTAGTCCGGGCAGTGCACGCATCATTATCGGTACCCGTCCAGACCCTGACCTTGAAATTAACATCGGGGAAGGCCTCGAGGTTGACAATTCTACCAGGCGCCACTACGCGACTGTTAGGATCCTGTCTTGCATTAATGGTAAACGGATCGACCCCGGTTCCCGTTGCAACCAGGTAGCCGTTCGGGTCAAGCCCGTCGACTCCCATCACCTCGATGGTCAACCTGTACTGGAAAAATTCAACCTTGACTACTTTGTCTGAATCCATTGTTATGGTATTGTTCGGGTCGATGGATGCGTCGTTATCGGTCCCTGTCCAGCGTAATACACCATAGCCCACATCGGCAAGCGCCTTCAGCGAAACCACGGTGTATGGATTAACCAGCCGGCTGTTGGGGTCATTGATACCCGAACTTACGATTGTAAATGCGTCATCGCCTCTGCCCAGGGCAAGGAGACGACCTCCCACGCCATTGACCTCTATGGTAAGCGAATATTTTCGAGGCGTAAACAGAAACAGCGGGTAATGGTAACCCATATCCACAATATTTACGTCATTAGCGCCGTCGGTTCTGGTAGTATAACCGGCAAGATTAATATCCGGGCTATTGACGTCCGCGCTTCCGGCATTGACGCAGGGACTGTCAGATATCTGGCCTGCGGCAATCTGGCTGAGGAAGAAACTGCCCGCAACAGCAAAACACGGGTCTGTGCTGATGTTGTGACTGCCGCTGTTCGGCTCCCAACTGTTGCTGTCCGCTCTCCATACGAACCCGTCTATCGAGTTATTTCCCGAATAGAACGGGTCTCCACTCGTCAGCGGCAGAAGCGTAGGCCGCCCGCCGTGTACTTCAAATATGTAACGCCCGGGAACCGCGCTCCTGCGGCTGCTGTGAATAAGTCCCGTAACCGGATTACTATCAAGCAAAGCTCCCGGCACGCCCGAACCCTCAAATTCATAGAATGTGCCCGTATTACCCGTGCCGTTTGAAAAACCAGCGTGCACCGACGACCCGCCGAAACCATTCACGCCGCCGCTGTCATCGCCTGTCTCCCATAAGATGCGCTGGTAGTTAAACTCGATATCAAAGTCACCAGCTTGACGGTCAGAACGGTCGATAAGCAGCACCTGGAAGGAATTCAGCTTGTCCGTATGTGACGCGAAATAACCGACATTGTTCCATGTGACTCCAAAGGCGGCACGTCCGTTTACCGTGTTCGGACCGTAAGCTGTTAAATTTCCGACGCGAGTATCAACGTCCGCGAAGAATGGCGCAATAATGGATGTGCCAATATTACTCGTCAGGCCAAACGGCGTATAGTCCATCATATTCTGGTCGAAAGTAACATTCCCGTTGTTATTCACGAACAACTGAGAGTACTGATTGCCGAAGAAATTAAGCGTAAAGCCAATATTAACCAGCCCCGTTGACTCGTCGTCATTTGCGGCCAGTGTATTACTGTCGAAGCCGGCACGAATAACAGGCAAACTATTAGGGTCAACCGTTCCGCCTTCAACTGTTGCTACGGGTGTTGCGGACTTACCGACGTCACTAAACCTCACCTTCACCGACGACGAAGCATCAACAGCAATCTGCGAGCCCTGAGGCGAAACATTGTTCCAGATAATACTGTTAATAATATCAATATAAGTGTTGTCGTAGGAACCCGACAACCCGCCGCCGAATCCCGTACCGCCGGAAAGACCGGCGGCCTGGTTATTATAGAGCGTACAGTTCTCGACCGAGACAACCGCTCCCCAGTTTGCGGAAATACCGCCGCCATCCTCGTCCGCGATGTTGCCGGTTATCAGGCAGTTCTTGACAAGGACATAGTGGTCCCCCTCAATCTGGTTGCCGTCCACGTTCTTGCTGGATACGTAAATACCGGCGCCGCTGCCTCCCGCGCGGTTATTGGCAATATTGCAGTCAGCGACTTCGGCATTTGTCCCAAGCAGGCCGATGGCGCCGCCATCGCTGCCGGGAATGCTCCCGATGTTGCTGCTGAATATGGACCCCGTGATATAAGCGACACTATCACAAAACAGCAGGCCGCCGCCGTGAGCGGCGTTATTATCAGAGAAGTTGCAGTCATTGACGTCTGCATACGACAAAAGCGAATAAACTCCGCCGCCTACGTCGCTTCTGTTATTGCTGAAGCGGCAGTTCCTGATGATTGGGGTTGCATCATATTCGGCCGCAATCGCGCCGCCGTAGCCAAGAAAACCATCAAAACTGGCAGGCGTTTTATTGGGATCGGCAGTATTAGCAGTAAACGTGCAGTTATTGAAGTCAGCGAAACTGCCATATTCCAAATAAACGGCCCCGCCGAGATTGTCTATCTTGTAGTTGGTGGTAGGTTCCGACCTGAGGTGGGTGAAGCCGTTCTGTCCGGTGATACCATTTAGCCCGCCGGAGGCGGTATTATTAATGAAGGTGCAGCTTTCAAATGTTGGGGCGCAACTATTGCTGATGTAAACAGCGCCTCCGAGACCACTATAAAACTTGGGATTTTCACCGTAAGGCAGGTCAAAATACCAGGGCCGTGGTAGACCAAATCCATAATACCAGCCGCCGCCTTTCCCGCCTCGGCCGCTCGGAAGTTCGTTTCCGTTTCCGCCGTTGCCGCCGTTGCCTCCCGTGGCAGAGCAGTTGGAGA
The DNA here is from genome assembly GCA_003141275.1 of Phycisphaerales bacterium. Taxonomy (GTDB): domain Bacteria; phylum Planctomycetota; class Phycisphaerae; order Sedimentisphaerales; family Anaerobacaceae; genus Fen-1362. Next base: position 35,519 of record PLLM01000020.1, on the reverse strand, counting down.
ATGTGCAGTTTATAAGTGCTGGGTTGCTGTTGATATAACACCACAGCGCGCCGCCGTGGGCACCGCCGGGCCAGCCGCCGTTGCCGCCGTGGATTTGGGCGGTATTAGTATCAGTGCCGGTACCGGCAGCGCCGTTTCCGCCGTTGCCGCCCACAGTATGGCTCTGGTCTATCACACAGTTTTCTATTGTTGGGGAGGCATCAATGTAACACCATATAGCCGACCCGTGAGCAAATTCACCGGGTTCGCCGTCGTATGAGCGTTGAGGCGGTTGTCCATCGCGGCCATTTAAGCCGCGACCACCAAACCCGCGAATTGTAATACCCCACAGCCGCATTAGAGGACCGACATTCTCGAACCAGAACGCAGGGCCACCTGTGGCGTCTGTGCCTGTCTGCCGCTGAATGACTGTTGCTGCGACGACGGCCGGGTCATCAGGGTTGCTGCTCGTTATGGTAATATTCCTGCCGATTATCGTATAGCCCTGTTGCGTGTAGTAGGGCTGGTCGGACGGCATCAGTATAATTATATCTCTGTCGTTAGCGTCATCTATGGCTGCCTGAATAGTCGGGTAACCGACGTCGCCTCCGACGTGGAGAATCCTCGCGGTGTAGAACTTAACGGTAACATTCCTGTTCCCGGTCATCGTTACCGTATTGGTTTGCCCATCCAAGTTGTCGTTGTCGGTTCCGGTCCATATAACCACATCGCCAAAATTAGCCGGTGTTGCGGTAAACATTACGACCTCGCCCGATGCGCGCAGGGTTCTGCCGGCAGGCGGTGTAACCGTTCCGTTGCCTATTACGGTAACAGTCAGGTAATACAATCCGTTCGGCTCAAATGTAACGATGACATTTCTGCCCGAGTTCATAGTAACGGTATTGGTCAGAGCAGTCGAAGTATCGTTGTCGGTGCCGCTCCACGACTGTACCTTGTAGCCGGGGTACGGAAGCGCCGTGAGGTTTACGACGGTTCCCGGGTTGACCTGGATGGTATTCGGGTCGTTTATGTCAAACTGGGTGTCGTTTTGGGGCGTGGTTTTGGCTTTGAGCCGACCATGACCGCCCTCATTCTGGTCATACTGATAAACCGCGATGGTCAACGGGTATTTCCCGGTCGACCCTCCCGATCCGGCCGACCCGGCCTTATAGTGATAACCAATATCAATAATGCCGGCGTCTTCCACAAGGTCCGTGCGTGTGGTAAGCTGTGCGCCAACGGATGATTCGAGCCAGCCGATGCTGATAGGGCCACTAGGGGTGCCAGCGTTCAAGCAGGGACTGTCTTCCAACTGACCTGCTGCTCTCTGGCTGAGATAATAGGCCGGCTGATTGACAGCAATGTTTGTGAACAACGGGTCTGCGTCGAAGTTGCCGGCCCACCACCAAACGGATGTAGTGTCATAGACAGGGTCTTCAACGAATTCATCATCTGCGCCGCCTTCGACGTCGCTGTAGTAAAGCTCGACAGTAGCATTGAGGTTGCCGAAAGAACCGAATCTCGAGCCTACGCCAATCTGCGGACCGTATGCAGCGGAGTTGTCCCATAAAATACTATTATAAATTTCAACCCAGGCCCAGTCCTCTACGCAGCTTACGCCGCCGCCGCTGCCGTGTGCTCCGTCGGTAGCGGAGTTGTTGACAAGCGTGCAGTTAATCAGCTGGGTCCAGGCCCATGTTTTGTCCGACAGACCTCCGCCTTCATAAATTGCGGTATTATCCGTGATGAGGCAGTTTATGAATTGCAGCGGGTAATCATTGAAACCTTCCACAAAGGCCGCTCCGCCTTTGTCATCGGCTGTATTGGAACTTATCAAGCAGTCTGTGATTGATCTGATTGATCCATCGCTGTCCCAGCAAGCCAGTCCTCCGCCAAGCCCTCCCTCAAGCCCCGACCTTTGCGGCATAACCGCGGAATTGCCCGTTATCTGGGAAGAAGATATACTTATGTCGGTACAGTCGTAGATGAAAGCTGCGCCGCCTTCCTGGGCCGTATTGTTCAGGAAATTACTGTCCTGGACGGTCGGTACAAGTTCAGCGAGAAGCATTCCACCGCCATACGGGGCGGTATTGCCTGTTACGTTGGAGTCGTAGATACCAGTAGCGACGCCATAAACGAAGACCCCGCCGCCATCGAATCCAGCATTGTTATTCGCGATATTACAGTTTCTGAGAATGAGGTTGCCATTCCCTCTAAGGAAAATACCACCACCGTAGCCGTTGTTGACATCGGCTGCATTTTGGATGAAGTTACAATCGGTCATCGTGATGGAACCGGAAGTTTCGAGGCCATAGAAGCCGCCGCCATTACCGCTTGTGACGCCGAAAGCGAGATACCAAAAGACGGCGCTGTAAGCCCCTGTCTGGTTTCGTAAAAAGTTGGTAGAACTTATGATTGCGTTGGTTGGATATTCGTCATAGACGCCGCCTCCCATTGCATAACCGGGGTAATGGGCAGAACCGTTGCGGCCTACAGGCACGCCCGCGCCGGGCACGCCCGGCTGTCCCGGTCGAGCAAAGTTAAAGGCATTACAGTCCTCAATAGTGCAGCCAATAATCTTTGTACCGTTTTGTAAAGTGGCGATTCCGCCGCCTCTGACGTCGGCGACACCAACGTTAAGACCATCGTTAGTGTCACTGCCGTTGCCGGCGTCGCCGCCCGCCTCCTGACCAGTGTTGGGGTCATTTCCGCCGTTGCCGCCGTTGCCGCCGTTGCCGGGTGTTCCAGGCAGAACTGTGCAGTTTCTGATTGTGCAGGCCTCGATAAGGGGACTGCAGCTTAAATCGCAATAAATAGCTCCGCCACGGGCATATCCATTGATACCGCCATTGCCGCCGTTACCGCCCGGTGTGGCCGGCGACGCCGGAATTATGGTACCCGCATTATTCACCTCAGGAGTATAGTTATTGCCGTCGGCACCATTTCCTCCTCTACCGCCATTGCCGCCCTCTGCGACACAGTTCTCGATAACACAGTTGCTAATCGTAGGGCTGGCCGCCGGTCCGTAGATTGATGTTGTGCAAAGTATCGCCCCGCCATAAGCGTTCCCGCCGGGCATACCATCATGACCATCGAGCGCAGTAACGTCCCTAAGTGTTCCGCGTGCGCCATCGTCACCAGTCCGTCCCTTTACATAAGCGTTTCTTATTGTTAAACCCGCCAGGACGCTGTTGGGGCCTTCGCCGCCATCGAAAATAAACGCCCGTCGCTGGTCGAATGGGTCCGGCCTTCCCTGGCAGTCGATAATGGTCGAGGCCACTATATCGGGGTTCGTTGGTTCAACACTTCTTACGGTTATCGCCTTTCCCTCGAAATTAATGTTGCAGTTGCCACCCCAGTGGCCGTCGCCATACAGAAGAGGTGTGTAGGTACCGGGGCTAATCTCAACGATGTCACCGTCCGTGGCAATATCGACAGCCAACTGAATGTACGAGTAATCTGCCGGCACCTTCAGAATTCGGGAGCCGGATTGCGTTCTCGTGCTGGCATTTAAAGAAAACGAGGTCACATTGTGCGGCAGCGGTCCAACTTTGTCACGAACTCTGAACCGGAAGGTGTAAGTATTCCCGTCAGCAAAAGTAACGGCGGGGTATGTTGCGGTACAAGAGCTGCTATCCTGCCAACCGCTATTCCAGCTGGTTCCCGGGGTCGCGGTCACCTCAAACCAATATTGGACACCGTTTTCGTCATAAGCGGTCTCGGCCTGCATATTAACTTTGGGGTAGGCTCCTGATCTGGTGGGGGTTATCATCTGTGGCATTATCGCCCATCTCGGCGGGTTGGGTACTGGCGGGAGGGTGTCTGTGCCGGTGGCCGTTTTTGTGAAAGCTGTGGTTGACCATTCGGTCAGGTTATGCTGGGCGGATTTGTCGCGTGCCCTGAATCTGAAACCGTATGTGGTGCCCGGGCTGAGAGTTGTGAAAGAATACACAGCATTCGGCTCCCAGCCGCTGTTTCTATTAACGTCGTTGACGCACTCGAAGTAGTATTCGACGCCTGAACGGTCAGTGGCCGTTATGGCCCTCATCGTTACGGTGTGCAGACCCGTTGCCTGGGGCTTTATATCCCACGCGGCAGTACTGGGCGTGGGCGGGGTAGTATCTATTGCCGCTTCCTGTGCGGCGGCGGCAAGGTTCAGCCGCCCGCCGGACACGCAAAGACCCGGCAGAGTCGGGTCAACGGTGTTCAACAGAATTTGTTTGACCTCTGAGTAAGTCAAAGTCGGGTCGATGGACAAAAGCAACGCACAGGCACCCGAGATGTGAGGCGCAACCATTGACGTGCCGTCCCCAAGAGCATACTGGTTACCGGGAATAGTGCTAAGGATATCCTGGCCCGGAGAGCCGATGTCAACGGTGGTTAGACCGTAATTGGAAAAGCTGGCCCGCTGGTCCGTATTGGTTGTTGCCATTGCTGTGATTATGTTATCCAGGCCATAACTCGCCGGATAAACAGGAGTTGAATCGTTGTTGCTATTATCGTTGCCTGCGGCGGCTACGAAAATCACCCCTGCGTCGCGCGCAGAGGCAATAGCATCATAAAGGTTTTGCGAATATGAATCGGCCCGCCAGGAGGCGTTTATTACCCTGGCGCCATTGGCGACGGAATACTGAATGCCCGCGACGGCATTACTGACCCAGCTACTCGGGTTGGCGCTGTTGGAATCGGAAAGTTTGATGGCCATAATCCTGACGTGCCAGCATACACCGACGACACCTCTGGAATTGTTACCAACCGCGCCGATGGTGCCTGCAACGTGAGTGCCATGGCCGCCGCCGGGAGAATCGTCCATCGGGTTGCCGTCGTCATCACCGAAATCGTACCCGAAATGGCCGTTAGCGTCCGTCCACATATTGGCCGCAAGGTCGGGGTGAGTGTAATCGACGCCCGTGTCGGTAACGGCGACGATAATGCTGCTGGAGCCGGTGTTGATATCCCACGCCCCAGTAGCGTTGATGTCGGCACCCGGTATTCCGCCGGATTGGCCGGTGTTGCGCATACCCCACAATTCACCAAACCTTGTATCGTTGGGAACTGCGAGCATTTCAATTCTATAGTCCGGCTCGGCGTATAAAACCGAGGAGGATTTTTTGAGGGAAGCTATGGCGCTTTCGACCGACATACCGGCCGGCAGCGAAACATGTGTCAAGCCCTTAACAAGCGTATATTCCCGCTTGATAGAAGCCCCCCCCTTGCCCAGAGCTGAATTTAATATAGCGCTTTTGGCTGTTACGTTCGGCTCATTTGCAAAACGCACGAGAACAGCACCGGGTCTATAAGCGGGCTGTTCAGCCAACAATAAAGAATTTGCGGCCAATAAGGCCACCAAGCCAATCAAAACCTTGCGATTCATCATTGCTCCTCGCGATTTCGAACCACCAAATTTATGGCTGCACACTGCGTACAACCATTATTTAAGTCCACATCCCTGGCAATTCGTTACACTTTTTCTGTGCATTTGGACAGTTTTTTTGCTGGAACCCCCCACTATTGGCTCTCCATAGCCGCAATGGCCTCCGCGTCGGCCTCCTCCTGCAGGATGATTGTTGGCTTGACCAGGATAAGCAGGATTTTCTGGTCGGCAACCTTGCTGCGATTAGTAAATAGCCTTCCGATAATCGGTATTTTGCTTAGCACGGGCACGCCTATCTCTGTCTCTGTTCCGGCCGTTTGTTTCAACCCGCCGAGCAGCAACGTCCCGCCATCAGGCACGCTGACCCTTGTTCTGACCCTGGAGCGTTCCGTCTGAGGCAGCGTCACATGGTATTGAAGAACCACAGCAGCTGTGGTGCCGCTGCTCGGGAATGGTGCATCAACCAATGAGGTTGTGTAGCCCAGGAAGTCCCACAGTTCGGCGCTTATACTAAGCAGCACGTGCTTCTTGTCGGGGGTAATAGTCGGAGTAATATTAAGAGTAGGACCTGTGGGTATAAAGAAGGTGTTGTTCGTGATGGAACTGGTGCCACCGAGACTGCTGGTGCCGCTGGTGCCGCCAACGCTGTAATTGTTGTAGCTGATATCCGGCGGCGCAGGAGAGCGAATAGTTCGCCTTACCTGCAGTGTAGCGGATTCGCCGCTGAGTACCGTAACCTTAGGAGCGACCAGCGACTCGGAATCGCGGTGCGCCTGGGTTGCCCTGATGAGGAAGTTCGCCTGGAGACCGTCAAGCACGCCGCCACCTGTGTAGCCAAAGAAGCCCATCAGAGAGCCCTGGGATATGGACTGCGGAGACGCTGCGGGATAACCAGGCGGGAATTGAACAGGACTCTTGCTGATATCAAAACTGCCGGTTATACCCGTCGCCTGGGGCTCGGCCATATCAAAGGAGGACTGCGTAGTCCACTGGGCGGTGCCGAAACCTTTACCGATAGTTAGATTGCCCCAGGAATCGAGGCCGATTTCCTCAAGGAAGTTCTCGCCGACTACCAGGAACCTAGCCTCAATGGAAACCTGATGCCCGAGCGCTTTACGCATCTCCAGCAGCAACTTGACTATTTCAAGATGGTTCTCAGGCGTCTGCGAAATAACGAGTTTTTTGTTTTCGTAAGCAATTATGGTTGCCTCTCCGCCGCCGGTCTCGTACCAACTCGTAGGGGCAACCGTATTCTGAATAAGAGTAACGAGAGCATTCATCCGGTCACTGGCCTCGGTACGGAGGGCTGCCCTGTCGAGATCTGTATCGGTCTCCGCGAATTCTTCAGAGTAAGTGCCTCCAGTGCTATTGCCGCTACCGCTACCGCCACCGCCGCCACCGCCACCACCGCCGCCACCACCACCACCGCCGCCGCCGGTACCGCCGCCTTGCCCACCAGCAGCACTAACGTAGTAATCGGCCGGGCGACCTACGAGTATTGTGACATCGTAAACTTTGACTTTCATTTGGCTTGGTAACGACTGCTGAGTTGCGACCCTAACAACGCCGTCCCTGACATCATACCCCAACTTAGTAATGCCGGCTGAGACGGACTGCAGCAAAAGGTCCAACGCGGTGCGCAAGGCAATGTTTGTCTGCGGGTCCATATTTATCGGCGTTGTCTGGTCAATGCTGGCATTGTTGTACAAATCGCCCCAGTTAACCACTATATTAATAGGCGGCGAAACAGAATTTTTTATCAAATTTATGGCTTCACGCAACTGCATCTCAGGCGAAAACCCCGGCAGGTTAATGATTTCGTCAAGTTGTTTTTCGACAGCAGCATTGGCATTGGTGGACTCCTCGCCGACCAAATCTTCCGGGGGAGACTGACGCATCGGCTTCTCAATAATCTCTCGCCAGTTCTTAGGATGCCTCATCTCTTTGGCATAAGGTATCGCCGCCTCATCCGTATTCATCATTGTTTTGAATTTTTCGCTGTTTTTTTCCTTTTCAATATCGAGCTGCTTTTGGAAACTGACCATATCCTCAAGCGTTTGCTTGAGTATAAGGGCCTGATTGTTCTGCGGGTCTATGGCGAGAAGCATTTCAAGCTGACCAATCGCTTCT
>PLLM01000020.1:0-27949 GCA_003141275.1 Phycisphaerales bacterium | reverse complement strand
TTCAACTGCCCGGAGTATTGATTAAACAGATAATCACCAAGCTGCTGCTGACTTTCGTAAACAACTCTCTCGGCAACCTCTACGGATTCCCTGGCTTTGTCGTACTGGCCCTGACCGATAAAGCCCTCCGCTTTGGCCGCGGAATCACTAACAACGGCCTTGACCCGGCTGCGAATTATGCTTGTCCGCCGGTTAATAACGCCTATGTACCCCTGCTCCTGTTCCGGCTGGCCTGTCGGCGTTGTCACCGCAACTTCCGACGCCATATTGACAGCCGCCGACGGCGCAGGTTCTGCGACTTTATTAACCTCGACCGCAGCTTGTCCTTTCGGCTGCTCAACGGCCGGCTTACTTACGGGTTGTTGCACAGCGGGTTCGCTGGCATTCTGTTTTGTGGCCGACGCGGCTTCCTGCTCAACGGCCGCCTTATGTGCCATCTGCAAGCTCTCGTTGAGCTTGGTTCTCTCTTCGGCAGTCAGGGATTCCTCATAATCCTTTGCTCGCATGAAGGATTTCTCCGCCGCGGCGTAGAATCCTCGCTTGTACTGTTCGGTCCCTATCTGAATCCAGTTGTCAACTATCTGACGGACCACTTTGTCTTTGTCCCCCTTGCCCGCCTTCGGTGCATCTTCCGCCAACGCCGTTGTCACCATCAGAATCGATGTTAGCAGGACTAATATGAGGGTCTTTGCGAGTCGCCTTGTCGGTAGTATTAACGTGTTCAAAGTTGAACCTCCTCCAAAAATCTGTTCGTTCACAGGAATATCTTCATAAAAATCACTGTACACCCCGCCGCTATCAGGAAAGGTTATACCTCTGATACTGAGTTTATCCGAAAACGCCCTTTTTTGCAAGCAAAAAATCGTCCCTGCCGTTTACCACGCGGCCTCAATGCCATATAACAACTTAAAGTCTCATATTATCTAGCACTGCAATACTAAAATCAAGCATTATTATTGAAATGTCGATTTGGGTAATATAGCATAAATAGAAAGTTTTTGTCAATGGGTAGCGCGTCAAAATGGGGGCTTTGGCTTGCCGGCAGGTAAGCAAACTATCTTGAATAGCGCGATGGTCAATTGGCCGATTTTTTGAGTTATACTCGTCGGCAAAAACGGCAACCAGCCGCCAGCAAGTTTCACGATGCCTTGCGAACCTTAACAATCTTGTCGGCAAGTTGCTTGAGGCGAACGCTGTACTGAGCAAACAGTTCGTCTCCAATCAAGGAACGGTTTTCTTTAATGGTCTGGGTCGCCGTACGAACTGCCGAAACCGCCTTGTCTAACTCACCCCGCTCGATATGATATTCCACCTTGGCAGCGGCGTCCTCGACAACCGCCATGGTATAGGTGCGAACAATTTTTACCTTTGCATCTCCGTCCGATGCAGTTTCGACCTTGCTTTCGGGTATAACTTTTTGTGCGTCGGCAGAGGATGTCTCTGTCTGCGCCGGCGGTTCAGCCGCTGCCGCCACTTCGGCTGTTTGCTTTTTGACAGGCGGTTTATCTGGACCGGATTTCAAAAGCACCACCTCGCCCTCAGGCAGCGCTGACTGGCCGGCATTTTTTGTCTTAGGCTCTTCCTTTGCCGGCTGCGGCGTAACCGACGGCAACGGCACATTCGCGTCCGGCATCGCTTTAAACGACGCGGTAAGAATGCTGTCTATTTGAATCAGATAATCCTCGGCCGTCTGGCCCTTTGGAACAACAAGCATGCCATATTTGGCAACTTCAACAAAACCATTTCTCGCCTTTTCTATCTCGCCGGCACGGTAAAGCTGCACACTGCGATTGTAAATCTCGGTGATTTCCTTCCTCTGCTTGTCCGAACTGTCATCGACGTTTTTAATTTCCCGGTCGATTTGCTTTCGTTCCTGCTCGGTCAGATAAGGGCTTTTGCGCACCTTTTCATAATGCGCCCTCGCCTTGACCGGCTGGCCCTGGCTGAGAAGCTCTCTGGCCATTTTTATGTGTTCAAGCACGGGCTGTCTTTCTACCACGGCCTGGTGTGCCTCCGCGAGGTACTGTTCGAGCTGCTTTTGTTCTCCGACGGTCAAATACTCCTGGTACTCCTGCGCGGCGAGGAACGATTTCTCGGCCTGCCCATAAAGACCCTTTTTAGATTGTGAAATACCAACCTGCATCCAGTCCTGCGCGGTTTCCCGCGAAACTGCGGTTTTTTCCTTCTCGCTCTGCAAACCCGGTTCAGCGGCAAAACAAACCGCCGCCGAAAGCAGAACAACCTGAACAGTTATTAATCTCAACCAGTTCATTTTGCCCCCTTTATTCGAAATCTAATCATTATTATTCCAAACTTTGGCCTAACGCTTCGGCACAATTCTACCAGCAATACGATTGTCCGGCAACTCCGGAATTCGCTATCTCAATCTATACGGGTGGCCGGGACCATACTGTATTTGACAACTGAGAAATAGTATTAGATACGCGATTTTGCGAATGGAGAGTATTTTAGGGATAAATCAGGCTTATAAATGGTTATAACAGGCAGTCGGATGCGTTATAGGCCAAAGTGAAGAAAAGTATAGAAAAGTATAGAAAAGTAAAAAAACAAAGGAAAAGCAAGAAAAAGTAGGGGAAAGTTAGGAGTTTTGAGTGTTTAGTGTTTAGTTTTGAGTTGGGAGAATTTTTAGACGCAGATTTCGCCCGTCTTCGTTGTGCAACTACCTGGCTATGTTAGGAACTACGCCGAGGTAAACGCCGAGGCAAGCATAAAGGGTGTTAATGCTGTTATGAGAAATTTTTTAGTTGCCCCTCCTTTTGGTGTGTGTCGAACTATGGGCAAGTTACCCAGATTAACGTTTTTCAGACGCGGATTCCTTCGACTACGGTTCGACCATGCTCACCGCAGGCTGCTCAGGACAGGTGCGCTGGTTACGCTGTTTTTTTCTTTGCCACAGATGGACACAGATTAACACGGATTTAACCCATTTATGATTTTCGATTGATGATTTCTGATTTCAAATGCGGAAAGAAAAATGGCCGGAGTTAATTTGAACGCGAAGATTGGAATAGAAAAATAGGTGACTGTCCCTATTTGTTCCCTGCTGGCAGGTATTGCAGAATTCTATCTATTCCTGTGAGCGTAATGGTCTTGTAATCTTTTTCCACGCTAAATTGCGAACACCTCACCATCTTTTACGATTCGAACATTGCTGCCGAAATATCGTTCAAACTGCTCAGGATAAAATGTGTGATTAGGAATAATATACTTGGGGTTAAACGCCTTTACGAAATCCTGCAAATCTTCAACATAAGCATGTCCGCTGGCATGGATTTCCACAATGGGCACATTATTCTGATCCCAAAAAGGTTTTACGTCCGGAAGATAACCATTCCACATAGAATAGATTAGTGTTGTATCAGTAAGGTCTTGTTTTTTTGCAAATATCTCCCGGGTAAGAAAAGTGTCTTTTATTACTAACTGGTTTCTTATTTGCTGCATATGATCGTAAGTTATCTTGGCCGATTTGAATTTGAATAGACTTTTATTTTGGGCCATCTTTTCTGTGTATCTGTTAGGGACGAAAAATATTCTTATATTTTTGCCCCAATCAAATTGAGGGATGTTTTTAGAGATTGTTTTCAGCTTGTCCAGGATAAAGGCGGTGTATGGGTCTATTACGAATATACGGCCGCTATTTACGCATGCCAGATAAATGGATACAAGCCTGTCGATATTTTGTGAGGAGCATGCGATAAAGAACAAACAACTCCGCTCTTTTAGAAGGCTGGTTATATCAATTTTAACATCATCCTCAGTCCGATTTCGATCTGTATCTCTTCCAATCATAGAACCTTCCATGATTAGATAATCCACGTTCTGCGGCGGATTACTTAAGATTTTCTTAAATAAAACGCTTTTTCTTCCATGGCCTCTAAAATCTCCTGAGTAAAATATCTTTTTATTCTCGCTCTTTATCAGAAAAGCCATGGCATCGAAGGCCGAGTGGTCAACAAGATATGGAGTTATTGTAAAATCGCCTATATGGAAAGGCTGCCACATTTCCACTGTTTTGATGTTTTTTAAATCATACCCGGTTTGCCCAAAAAAGTTTGAAACCTCGATAATCTCTTTGCAGCCCCTGCTCATATAAACAGGAATATCAGTATTTACGGATGACAGCAAACCATAATGATCCTGATGCGAATGGCTAAGCAATATTGCTTTAAAAGCGGACTTCTCGCCCTTATACAAACCATTTATGGCCGGCAGAACCTCTTCCTCTTTCAACTTCTCAATTGATTTGCCTGCGATACTGGCAGAATCAAACCGCTCCCTGTTCTTATTAACCAGCGGCATCCCGAAATCAACCAGTATCCTCGAATCCCCTGACTGAATCTCTACACAACTCCCGCCAATCTCGTTTGCGCCTCTATGAATAATCAGTTTCATATTAATAAGAGATGGACTTCAATATTTTGTCTGTACTGTAATCATACACCTTTAACCCAGACAAGAAGGCATCATCTTTTAATTTTTCCCTGCATATCTGTAGGACGCTTCTAAACGTATCAAAGGCAGAGCTTTTCTTGTATTTAGCGATAACCAGCACAGGCACAATTTTATCACTGATATTTACTTCAGGAAAGTTCGTTGATATTAGCCCCATGTCTTTCTTTTGCTTTATCATATCTCCTATATCTCTTACAAACTCTTGTCTGTATCGGTTAATGTAATCATGAAATATGCTACAATACAGCCCTATTTGTATCGGTGACAAATATATCCCTTTCGTGCTGGAGCCATATTTAAATTCTATAAGAAGAATCTCTCCGCTCCTGTTAACTGCCAAAAAATCCAGTTCATTTCCAAGGGACTCCCCCCCTAGCTTGCTGCCGTATTTTTTAGCGTTTTGACTGCTCAAATGCTCCTTGACTTCTATAAATTGTTTTCTTTGTGCACCAAAATATTTCCCTTTTATTTTATTGCTTTGATAACCAATTACTGCTTCCTTATCGATCACTACGAAATCTTCATTCCCATCACTAAGAATACCAAATTGTCTGGAAAACAAGTTCTGAAAATACCCTTCCTTTTTATTGTCGTAATGCTTGTTCGGAGGCAAACAAGAAATCAAGCGAATAAAATCATCTTCAAAATTAAAATCTGATTTTTCTTTGTCGCCATATATTTTCAAATTATTGTCCTGTGCCAAACCAAGATATCTACGGTCAGCCGAAATGCTCACTATGCCTCTTGTGAAAGCGATGGCCAAAAGTCTGGTCGTGCCGCGATATACATAAATTTTATTAATTCCAATCAAAAAATCTAAATCATCCCTTTCCGTGACTAACTTGAACAACCAATGAAGTTCTCCACCAGTCATCAATAATTGCTTAAGTTCATCAGGAATGATGCGCCGATAGTACATTTCATTATCATTCATAATTTCTCCGATACTTTTTATTATTACCATCAATATGAGAACGCCACACTTATTTCCTTATTATTTACAAAAGCGTTTGCCGTCCGGCAAAGTTGATGGTCAGAGGTATGAATCTCTCTAATTTTAACCACTAAGTCGTTGATAAGACAATAAATTTTAATATTATACCATACTTGAAAAAATATTAACTAAGCACCTTATTTCATGACTCAGGCTTTTTTATTTTCATCAAAAGATTGTCTTATAAGTAGTTTTGCGCCTTCCAAGGAATCTGTGTCTGAGACATTAACTTCGACATCACCCATCCCCCAATGGCCGACCTTAGAAACATCTCTCGCATATGCTGGAGGGTTGTGTAAATTATTGTAATTTAGTTTTAACCAAACACGTATTTTGCTTTTGTCAATGTGAACACAGCAGAATATGTGGCCTTGGTAATCATATCGGATGTATTTGGCAAGATAGTTCTGTGCGATGTTTCCTGCATCGATATTCAGACAGAATTCTTCAAGGCGATGAAACAGTTGAACTGTTTGATCGGGTTTCCCTCCAATATGATACTGTTCATCGTAAGCAATTGATGAGTCTTGTCGGTGTTGACTTGACGCGCCCAATCCTTTTTTATACTTCCCTTTGTGCCAACTAAAATGATGTCTGTTAAATTTTGTGTCAGGCTTTATACGTCTTGCGAGAGATTCACATTCGCCATAAGTGACGTTGTCCACACCCTTCGCATCGAAAAGAGAATACATCGCCCCGCTAATACCTCGGTTAGTTATGCGAGAACTGCTTCGTTCACTCCCGGGCGTTTTAGATTCGATAAGAGGCTCGAAAACATAAGCGTTAAGTTCTTCGGAAACACCTTCCCTGCGGAACGTTTTGAATTCTAGAACCCTTACTTCGCCTCGGAGGTCAACAAGCGCTTCCTGCAACTCTTCGGTTTTTTCGTCGATTGCCACGATAATAAGCGGGTCTTCTGAGAGTAAATCCAAAATAAATTTGTATATCTCGCCTGTTTTTATTTTCTTTTTGAGTTGTGCTTTTAGGATATCGTCCTTACTGAAAACCTCATAAAGCATATCTACTATGTTTTTTCTTGTTTGCGTGTCTTCAATGCCTCTGTTGAATTTACTGAGTTGAGAAATTACATGCTCATAAATAGGATGAGAGGCCAGTTCCACTTCAACTATACACCATCTTGGCTTTGGCTCAAATAGTATCGCATAACCGTCAGGAATTGAGGCTATACCAGCTTTTGAACGGATTATCTTCTTGACGTCAAAATAAAATGAATTTTCTCCGAAAATGTGTTTAGAATTTGTTTGAATTGCTTTTTCAAGAGATGCTTCATCGTCTGGGCTAACTAGCTTATATGTTACACCGTCTATTAGAACTTTCATTTGCTTTTCCTGCCAAGGTTAAGTGTTGCCCTGCCTTTAGATGGATTTGTATCAAAACGGAGTTTGGCTGTCAATAACACTTTCATGGGAATGTCCCATGTACAACGTCCAATGTCCAATGTAAAAGTTTTGCCGGCGACGGCTAAACACTTAGCGAAGCGGTTAGCTAATCGCCCTCAGGACAAGTCATGACATAATCCATAATATCGTCGAGTTTTGCGCTTGCGACGGCTACCGTACAATCAGCGGCGCCATAATAAAGGTGAAGCTCTTTGGTCTTCTTATCTACCGTCGCTCCAGTAGGGAAAACCACGCCGCCCACGTCGCCAACCCGCTCATACATCTCTTGCGGGCCAAGAATCCATTCATCGCTTCTGCGAAGGACCTTCCACGGTTCGTACAGGTCGAGCAGGACAAGGCCGACGCGATATATGGCCCCGGCGGTAGTCATACGCACGCCGTGGTAGAAAACCAGCCAGCCCTGTTCGGTCTCAATCGGCTGGCAGCCAAGCCCGACGCGATGGCAATCCCAGTAAGCCGAGCGAGTCATAACGAGGGCGCGGTGGTCGCCCCAGTGTTTTAAGTCGGGCGAAAAGCTAATCCACATATGCGCTTCGCCGCGAACAATTGGGCGGTGAATCAACGCGAACCGGCCTTTGAATCTTCTGGGAAAAAGGCAGGCGTCCTTGTCCTCCGGCGGCAGCAGCGCCCCGAGGCGAGCGAAGGTCTTGAAATTTTTTGTAATAGCAAGCGAGACGACGGGGCCGCCTTCGCTGAAAGAGGTATAGGTTATTGCATACTGCTTTTGCTCCTCCAGCCAGATAATGCGCGGGTCTTCGACTCCCCACCTTTCTTCCCGCGAATCATGGTCCGCCTCGAACGTCGGCGAATGGTCTATCTTCCAATTAGTCAGGCCGTCGGAGCTGCGAGCAACGGTCAGGTGTGAAAAGCCCCTCATATCCTCGCATCTAATCAGCAAAAGCGTCTCGTCGTCTATCCTGACTGAGGCGGGATTAAAAACAGCGTTGACGGCATAAGGCCAGTTGCTTGTCGTTAATATGGGATTGCCCGCGTACCGTTTGAAAAGTCCGTGCGCCTTTTTTTGTCGTTCGAGGTTTATCATATTCTTAACCCCACTAAAACAGCATCAACAAACCACTTTTCCCATATGATGGCCGCATACACTTAATCGGCAATATACCGACTTTTTCAGCAGCCCCGCCAATCCATTCTGTGACGGCGGGCGATATTCCGCGGCAAGAAAAGCTTATGTTCCACCCAATTGCGTTTCATACAAGCTCTGATAAAGCCGGCAGGTCCGTATCAGCTCTTCGTGCTGGCCCTGCGCAATAATCCGACCGTTATTCATAACTACTATCACGTCGGCGGCAACTATCGTGCTGAACCGATGCGCGATTACAATGCTTGTCCTGTCGTGCATAATTTCTTCGATGGCTTTGTGAATCTTCGCTTCGCTGTCGGCGTCAACCTGGCTGGTCGCCTCATCGAAAATCAGAATCGCAGGGTTTTTCAAAATCGCCCTGGCGATGACAATCCTCTGTAACTGCCCGCCGGACAGGCCTGAACCCTGTTCGCCGATGATGGAATCGTAACCATTCGACAACGGCTCGATAAATTCGTGCGCAAAGGCGCGTTTGGCCGCCTGGATAATTTCTTCCCTGCTGGCACCGGCTTTGCCGTAGCCGATGTTGGCCGCTATCGTATCATTGAAAGTTACGACGTTTTGCGTGACCATCGCAATCTGGCCCCGCAAACTTGCTAATGTCGCCTCGCGAATGTCTTTGCCATCTACCAGAATCTGCCCGCTGTCCGGGTCGTAAAATCTGGGTATCAGATTCGCCAGCGTTGTTTTCCCTGAGCCGTTAGGTCCCACGATGGCCACCCTGTGCCCCGCCTGGACGCAAAGAGTGATTCCGTTCAACGCGGCTACCTCCGCGCCGGGATACGTGAAAACAACGTCCCTGAATTCCAGCTTTGTCTTCAGCATCGGTAATTCAGCCGCATCCGCGTGCTGTGGTTCAGGCAACTCATCCATCATCCCGAAAACTCTTTCCGCCGCGGCGTTGGCCTCCTGAATTTTGTTCCAGACATCGCTGGTTCTTCGCGCCGACGCTGCCGCAGCTCCCAGCAGCATCAGAAGCGCCAAAAACTCGGTGCCGTCCATCTTCTTGCCCGTAACCCAGCTTGCCCCGACCACTATCGCCACTGAGCCGGCCAGCATTCCGAGAACCTCCAGTATGGGAGCAGTCGCCGCGTCGGTCCGTGATATCTTCAACAATTGTTTCAGTAACCTCTTGTTGATGTCCCTGAACGCGGCCTCTTCGTATTTTTGCTGGTTGTAAACCTTGACAACCTTAAGCCCGTTCATTGTCTCCTGAAGTTTCGCCAGCATTTGCGACCAGGCAATCAGTGATTTTTTCGAGGCCCGCTTCATTTTTTTGCCCAGGACGACAACCATCCAGAGCGTGGGCGGAGCTCCGCACAAGAATATGAGCGTCAACTGCCAGTCCACCAGCGCCGCCATTCCAAGAAAAAACATCGTGTTCAACGGTTCCTGCAGTGCCCTGCCAAGCATAATCTTGATGCCGTTGCCCATAGCGCCGGTATCGCGAATAAGCCGGCTCACCGAATCGCTTGGCCTTTCTTTCGCAAAAAAGGCAATCGGCATATTTATAACGTGCGCAAAGGCGTCTTCTCGCAAACGATTTAACCCGACCTGAACCACTTTTTCCGCAATGTACTGCTGAAAATATCTCGCTATACACCTGATAACAGTGAGAATGGTTACGAAGACCATTATAAAAATAATCGCGTTGGTCTTGTCGGCATCAGTTTGCGTTCTGGGGACAAAATAGAGAGAGCGCTTCGCCAAATTAACCGCTACGGCTTTTAAGCCGGTCTTGTGTGTGTCGGCCAGTTGCAGTGTCTTGTCTTCGTTAGCCCGTATTATATGGAGTGTGACGCCGCCTTTGCTGACCACGGCAAGATTTTCGAGCAACTCGGCAAAAGACGTCCGGCCCGTTTGCGGCTGGTCGCCGACACTGACAATGCGGTCTCCGCCCAAAAGTCCGGCGTTCTCGCCGGAGCTTTTCTTCTTAACGGATACAACAAGCAGCGAGTTTGCATACTCGGCGCTTTTGTCGCCGGCAAAATCCACGCTTTCGGGGACGTAAAAATCTATGCCATACCGCAACTGGCAAACCTTCCTGTCCGCCCAGCCGCGTAACCCTTCCTGGCCCGTCATAACCTTAAGCAGGGGTATTACGGTCACAAAACTTGCCGACAACAGGGTGGCAACAATAATCGCGCTTATCACGACAACAACGATTCGCGGCCACTGAGGCCAGATATACTTGAATACGCGGGAAAACTCTTTCACTTAACGCCTCTCAATTTAAGATTGATAATTGATTATTGACAATTGATGATTGCTTATTGTATCTGCCACTGACGAATAATCAATCATCAATTATCCATCATCACTCACGGGTCAAGATTGACGGCCGCAACTGCGGCTGTTATCCTGTCGATTCCTTTTAAGGATGAAAGTAAATGAAGATTGACCGTCTGGTGCTTGGAGAATTTGAGAACAACTGCTACATCGTGAGAAACAATGATTCGGCAGCCGAATGTCTGGTTATCGACACAGCGCTCGACGTTCGGGAATTGCCGGCATTTCTCGACCAGCATAAGCTGACGCCGGCGGCGGTGATTCTTACTCACGGGCACATTGACCACATCGCCGGCGTTGAGGCCCTGCGGAAAAAATTCCCGTCGATTCTGGTTTATATCCACAAGCTCGATGCTGAAATGCTGGGCGACGCGGACGAAAATTTGTCGCTTATGGCGGGCTCTTCATTCACCGCCGGCAAAGCGGACCGCCTTATTGATGAGGGAGATGCAATCGACAAGGCGGGTATCCGGCTGCGGGTCATTCACACGCCCGGCCATACACCCGGCGGAATCTGCCTCTATGCCGAAAAAGACGGTATAATCTTCGTTGGCGATACCTTGTTTGCCGGCTCCGTAGGCAGAGCTGATTTTCCCAACGGCGATATGAAAAAACTGATAGAAGGCATAAAACACAAACTGCTCGTGCTGCCCGACAATACTATTGTTTATCCGGGCCACGGCCCCGAAACAACAATCGGTCGAGAAAAGACCGACAATCCCTTTTTGAGCTGACCACCGCGATGAGCAAATCAACTCCACGTCTCCTGATTTCGCTGGCCGCCCTGAGCTGCATAGGGACACTTATATGCTGGTCGAGCGCGCCGCTTTTCATCAAGTACCTGACCGGCTACCTCGACCTGTGGACACAGAACCTGCTCCGTTATGGTGCGGCGTGCCTGTTCTGGCTGCCGTTTCTGTTTATCGCCGCAAAAAAAGGGCAGCTGCCCAAGTCCGTCTGGAAACGCGCGCTATTGCCCTTCATACCAAATATCATATCGCAAAACCTTTGGGCAGCGGCTTTTTACTATATCGACCCGGGTTTCGCGTCGCTATTATCCATGACGGCATTTTTGTGGGTGATAATACTTTCGGTCATATTTTTCGCCGACGAAAGACAGCATCTCAGCAACCGGCTTTTCCGGCTTAGCATCATCCTGTCGCTTGTCGGCCTGATGGGAGTTATGTTCTTTCATCCCGCCTTTACCCACTCATACACAATTATAGGCATCGCAATCGTTATTCTCTACGGCCTTATATGGGGGCTTTACGCGGTCGCGGTGAAGGTGGCGTTCCGCGGCATCGACTCGCGAACCGGTTTTTCGGTCGTCAGCATTTATACGGTTGCCGCGTTGTTCGTACTAACGATGTTTATGGGCCAGCCGAGTAAGTGTCTTGAGATGCCGTTTGGCGGCTGGGCCGCAGTTATTATCTCCGGCATTACAGGCATAGCATTGGGGCACGTGTTTTATTACATATCGCTTCGCCGGCTCGGCACAACCACGCCTTCGCTTGTGCAGCTTGCCCAACCGTTTATTGTCGTGGTCATTTCATACTTCGTTTTCAGTGAAAGGTTGAGCGTCCCGCAACTGGTCTTCGGCGTGGTATTGGTGGCCGGCTCGGCATTGGCTATTTTAGCTAAAAAGGACACGGCGACGCCGACAACCTGACAGCCCCAACGTCCCATAACTACTCAAACCTTGCAGGGAAACCTGTAATAAAAAACCGCAACAATAAACATTCGAGGTTTCTAATGCCTTTTTATATTGTCGTTCGCCATCAATCTTTTTCCTAAATAACCCGCCCGGCAATATGCGCCGATATATCTATATGTTAATACCGTTACCACAATGGGGTGGTTATAACGGGCGTAGTCTAAAGCGTCGCCATACTAACGCCAGGTTTCAGGGGAAGCCGATTATGCACACGAAAAAAAGTTCCGCCGGCAAAATAGCCATCTTTATCGTGGCTATTCTACTGGCTTTGGGAACCCTGTGTTTTGCGGAACAGAGCGAGGCAAATGCCCCGCAGGACCTTTTCGCGATGCCCATTGAGGATTTGGCAGAGCAATCCTACACCGTTTACGGCGCATCCAAGTACGAGCAGAAAACCAGCGAGGCCCCCGCTTTCGTTACAATAATCACGGCCGATGAGATTCGCAAATACGGATACAAAACGCTGGCGGATGTTATAGAGAGCGTTCCCGAGTTTTTTATTACCTATGACCGCAATTACCACTACATCGGCGTTCGCGGTTTTCGCAGGCCGGGCGATTACGATACGCGAATCCTGATATTGCTTAATGGTCACCGCCTCAACGATAACGTGTATGACAGCGTATCAACCGGAACAACATTTCCTGTTGATATTGACCTCATCGAAAAAGTTGAGGTCATACGCGGCCCCGGCTCTTCGCTTTACGGCAGCAACGCTTTTCTGGCAGTTGTTAACGTCATAACAAAGAACGCAAAAACCCTCGAAGGCGTCGAGGTTTCAGGCGAAGTAGCGAGTTTCGACACAATGAAAGAACGCGTCAGTTATGGCAAAAATTTCGACGAAAGCCATAACCTGCTTGTCTCGGCAACCTCATACAAAAGCAGCGGCCCAACGCTGCATTTCAAAGAATTCGATACCCCCGCAACCCACAACGGTAACGTCTCAAACGACGATGACCAGTTCTACAACCTCTTCCTCAATGCCACAGTCGGCGAGTTCACCTTCCTCGCAACTTACCTCCCGAGAGAAAAAGGAATCCCGACCGCGCCGTATGACACATATTTTGGCGACTCGCGCACAAAAACCAACGACGATATGGCGATTATGGGCTTGGAATACAAACATGATTTTACGGATGATTTCGCAGTAAGAGGACGAGTCAGTTATCATCATTACGACTACGACGGCGCCTTTGTATATGATGACAGCGGGCTTTATGTAAACAAGGACAATGCCAGAGGACGCTGGTGGGAAAGCGAATTACAGTTTATCGCGAAGCCCATTGAAAACCACAAGCTTACCTGGGGCATTGAAGACCAATACAACACCACGCAGGACCAGAAAAACTGGGATTCCGCCGTCTATCTGGACGACAAAAGACACAGCAATAACTGGGGCGTCTATATTCAGGACGAATGGAAAATATTCGACAAATGGACATTCGTAGGCGGAGTTCGCCACGATGAATATGGGACATTCGGCGGGACAACCAACCCGCGGCTGGCGCTTATTTACCAGCACTCAGACGCCACGACCGTAAAACTGCTTTATGGCCAGGCGTTCCGGGCGCCAAATGTGTATGAGCTATACTATAACGACGGCGACTACACTATGAAGGCGGCTGACTCGCTGAATCCCGAAACAATCCAGACATACGAGGCCGTGCTCGAACAAAAACTGAATAAAAACCTCGGCGCAACTGTCAGCGCGTTTCACTACGAAATGAAGGATGTCCTTGACCAGTATCTGGACCCAGCAGACAACCTGCTCGTATTCAGAAATCTCAAGGAGGTCAAGGCCAATGGTATCACGGGAGCTTTAACCGGCAGGTGGGAAAACGGCTTAAAGGGCAGGGCCAGTTATACTTTTGTAGAAGCAAGAGACGGGCAAACCGACGCGATTCTGGTCAGTTCCCCCAAACAACTCGCCAAATTTAATGTTATCTATCCGGTTATACAAAACAATCTGTTTGCCGGCCTCGAAGTGCTTTATACAAGTAAAGCAAAAACGCTTACAAATAACTATGCCGACGACTTCTGGATTACGAATCTCACATTAACCTATGAAAATATCGTCAAGGGGCTTGAGCTTTCGGCGAGCGTGTATAACCTTTTCGATGTTCACTACGGTTATCCCAGCGGCGCCGAGCACAGGCAGGATATTATCGAACAGGACGGCACAAGTTTCAGAATTAAGCTAACGTACAGGTTCTGATAAATAATGAAAACCATAATTTACAGTTTGATGCTGCTCTTATTAATGTTCGCGGTTATCGTCTGCGCCGGTGATGAGCAGATACAAAACAGAGAAAGCCAGATAAAGGCAGCATTTTTGTATAACTTCGTTATGTTTACCGAATGGCCCGCCGACAAACTTTCTGAGCCGAATACGATTACAATAGGCCTGCTTGGAGAACATCAATTCGGCGACGCTTTCGACCCAATCAAAAACAAAACCGTCAAGAAGCAACGGCTAAATATCAAAAACTTCGGCATGTTCCGCAAATCATTCCCACAGAATGACGCAGGCAAATTGGAATTCGCCAACTATATCGAACAGTTGAGAAAGTGCCACGTGCTGTTTATCTGCGATTCGGAACACGAGAATTACAAAGCAATCATCGACACGGTAAAGAGCCATGGCGTGCTGACGGTCGGTGAAACCGAGGACTTCCTCGGGTTCGGCGGAATCATCACCTTCATACCGGGAACCGAGAAGCCGGTTTTCGAGGTGAACATCGATAGCTGCGAGAATGAAAATCTGAAAATCAGTTCCAAAGTTCTGCGGCTGGCAAGAAAAGTTATCGACTATGATGCACCGGACGCAGTCGATAAAAACAAATAGCTGCGTTACTCAAATTTGAGGAATTTGTTATGCACACAATAAATTCTGCCGGTAAAACAGCCGCATTTATCGTTGCTGTTCTGCTCGCTGCCAGACCTCTGTGTTTTGCGGAACAGGACAACAACACAGTCGGCGCGCATGAACTCTTTAATATGCCTATTGAAGATTTAATGGAAGTTTCCTATGTTTCCTCTGCCTCCCGCCAACCGCAAAAAATCGGGCAGCTTACCGTGCCAGTTACCGTTATTACCGCCGAGGATATCCACTACAGCGGGCTAACAAGCGTCGCAGACATTCTCCAGTTTGCGCCTGGCGTTGATGTTCTGAGAATTGACAGGGACAGATACGCCGTCGGTATACACGGGCTGCACGGAACACTCTCCGAAAGGACAACCCTGCTTATCGACGGCAGACCGGCAGATAACCCGGTTTACGGCGGGCCTGATTTCCAGGGACTGCCCGTTATGATCGAAGACATCGAGCGAATCGAAATCATACGCAGCCCCGCAAGCGCATCCTGGGGTGCAAGCGCCCTTAACGGCATCATCAATATCGTTACCAAAAAACCTCAGGATGTTCAGGGAACATTCGCTTCAACAACTGTCGGCGGATTTGGTGATTCTTATACCCAACTTCGGACCGCACAAAAACAGGACAACTGGACATGGCGAGCATCGGGCGGCTACCAGAACACCGTAAGCTCAGATGATGCCATCGGCGATGACGCAAGGTATATCTCCACCAGGCCAGCCCTGAATCCCTTTATGGGATTCGACAACTTCAGCGCAAATGACTTTGCCCGGATTACACGATTTGACTCTGAAGCCGACTATGCCGACTCAGGACCTACAAAATTCGGTATGGGTTTAGGTTATTCACATGTCGAGGGAGGCAATACCGAATATGGAGGTTATTTCCCAGACAAAAACATTCGCGAAGACCATATTCGCTCTTTCACACGGCTTGAGCATCAGTTCGACGACGGCACTAGCGCACATTTCCAGTGGTCCGGCAAATTCTGGAACGCAAACTGGCCAAGCATCTCGCAATTCAATACCGCTGAAAACCAGTTTGAAACCCAGTTTAATCTCCCTGAAATCGATAATCACCTCATCAGCTTTGGCGCAGATTTCAAATGGGACCACATTGCAACAGGCAGAGACACGCCGCAACAGGCATATGCAGAAGGTGAACCATTCGATGAATATACGACCGGCGTTTTTGTCATAGACCGCCTGAAACTTACCGACCGCTTAACACTCGAAGGACAGTTCAGGGCCGAGGACTATACAGGCACGGAGAGCGACTGGGCCGGTCGTCTATCGGCACTCTATGCCCTTGACGAAAAGCACGACAACATCATTCGTTTCAGCGCCGCCAAGGCATATCGGGCTCCTCTGGTTATCATTCGCAAATCCTCCAGCAATATGTTCGAGGTCGCCCCGGACTTTTTCCTTTATAATGTCAGCGTTCCTCACAACCTGCAAAATGAAGAAACAACCTCTCTCGAAGCGGGATACTGGGGCAAACTTACCGACAAATTCATAATTGAACTCGATTCTTATTATCAGCGTTATGAAAAGATGATCGGATACAGCGCAACAGTTAATCCTATGGGCCAGACGTTTGTGGTAGCCGACAATATCGCCGGTGCCAGTATCTGCGGCTCGGACCTTCAGCTGACTTATAAGGAAAAATACGGGTCGCTTTCCGCCTGGTACAGTTACAACGATTTCAAATTCGACATTGACCAGCAGGATTTCAAGGCATTTCGGCCGGCCCGCCACAAAACAGGTCTGACCGGCCGGCTGTTTCTTTCCGACGGATGGGTTGCAAACGCCCAGTACAGGTTTACAAATACCACCCCCCGCAACCCATGGAATGGCGTGAACGCTCCCTGTTCTCATCGTCTCGACCTGGCACTTTCCAAATCCTTTGATAAGGATAAATGCGAGATTATGGTAGGCGTTCAAGATGTATTCAACACAACACACGACCCAATAATCGAAAGCATCCAGTTCACTGGACATGAAACTCCGGGAAGAACGTTCTTTGTGCGCTTGCAGTTTAAGTTTTAAGGAATTGACGAACAGTTTGTAAAAGATGAAAACATATATTATTAAAATCCTGGCGGCAGTGATAATGTTTGCGACGGTGGACTTCCGCAATATCTGCCTGGCCGAACCGACAAACGGCAAATCGGCCGCTGTTCAGGCACATAAGGAAGACGTAAAGGCGGCGTTCCTGTATAACTTTGTTCAATTCACTGACTGGCCCGCCGACAAACTTTCTGAGCCGAATACGATTACAATAGGCCTGCTTGGCGAGTATCGATTCGGGAATACCTTCGATCCTGTCCAAAATAAAACCGTTAAGGATAAACGGCTAAATATCAAAAACCTCGGCACGTTCCGCAAATCATTCCCACAGGATGATGCCGGCAAATTGGAATTAGCCAACTATATCGAACAGTTGAGAAAGTGCCACGTGCTGTTTATCTGCGACTCGGAACGCGAAAATTACAATGAAATCCTCAACGCGGTAAAGGGCTACGGAGTTCTGACGGTCGGTGAAACCGCGGACTTCCTCGATTTCAACGGAATCATCACCTTCATACCGGGAACCGAAAAACCGGTTTTCGAGATTAATCAAAAGGTCTGCGAACAGGAAGGAATGAAAATCAGCTCCAAGGTCCTTCGGCTGGCAAGAAAAGTCATCGCCGATAAAGACCCTGACGCTGACAAAAACAAATAGCCGCGTTACTCGAAATTGGCGTAATATTCCGGCCTGCCATCGTCGCTGTCATATCGCGCAGTATCGTCGCCTTCGGCGTTTATTCTGATTCGCTCGATACGCTCGGCCTTTTTAGTGGAACTGTCCACCGTAACTAATATGCCGTTCATTTTAACGTCTTCGGTGGCAACCTCGAACGGCACAGGCATCCGCGTCCTGAATGATTTGAGCACGCTTTCGGCAACTCTTCCAATCACCGAATCATGCGAGCCGGTCATACCAATATCGGTAATGTATGCTGTCCCCTTAGGCATTATTTTTTCGTCGGCTGTCGGAACATGGGTGTGAGTCCCAAAGACACAACTCACACGCCCGTCCAGATGATAACCCATCGCCACCTTTTCACTTGTGGCCTCCGCGTGAAAATCGATAAAGATAATATCCGCCTGCTGCTGCACCTTGGGCAGCAGTTTATCGATTGCGTTATAGGGGCAATCAGCGGGCTTCATAAACAGCCGGCCAATCAGCGGTATCGCCGCGACAACAGGACCTTTGCCCGTCTTGTATATCGCCACACATCTGCCCGCCGCCTGCTCCGACCAGTTGACTGGCCGGGCGATATTCTCCTGCGTCTCAAGCGTTGTGATTATCTCTTTTTTGCGATAGGTATGGTCGCCCAGCGTTACCAGGTTTACGCCATAGCGTAAAAGCTTGTCGTATATCTGCGGCGTAAGGCCGGAGCCGCCGGCGGCGTTCTCGGCATTGGCTATCACGCAGTCAATCTCTCGCTCGGTAACGAGCTGTTTGAGCTTGTCCGCCAGCACGCGCCTGCCCGGCCTGCCGACTATGTCACCAATACATAAAATGTTCAGTTTCATAAATCTGTTCGTTGTTATCTTGCGTATTCGATGCAGCGAAGCTCTCGCAGCAGCGTTACCTGTATTTCGCCCGGGTACGTCATTTCGGCCTCGACCTTCTTGGCTATGTCGCGCGCAACCTTCGCCGCCGTCTCATCAGGTACTTTTTCCGCATTGACGATTACACGAATCTCCCGGCCCGCCTGAATCGCGTACGCGTTCTCAACGCCCGGGAAGCCATTGGCGATTTCTTCAAGTTTTTCAAGCCGCTTGATGTACCTTTCGAGCGTTTCTCTCCTGGCGCCGGGCCGCGAAGCGCTTATGGCGTCAGCGGCGGAAACCAGAGGAGTATATGGATTGTCGGGCGGAATGTCCCCGTGATGGCCCTCTACGGCATTCAATATTACCTGTGATTCATTAAACCTCCGCAGGAAATTGGCGCCTATCGCCGGGTGGCCGCCTTCAATCTCGTGGTCGAGCGCCTTGCCTATATCGTGCAGCAGCCCGGCCCTGCGGGCGATTGAGCCGTCCAGGCCAAGCTCATCTGCCATAACCTGCGCCAGGAACGCGACCTCGACGCTGTGGCGAAGCACGCTCTGGCCATAACTTGTCCGGTAATTCAAAGCGCCAAGGGTGCTAAGTACCCGGTTACTCAGGCCTCGAATGTTTGTCTCCACCGCCGCATCCTTGCCTATTTGCAGGACCTTGGCGTTGATTTCTTTTTTCACCTGCGCAACAAGCTCTTCGATTCGCGACGGGTGAATTCGCCCGTCCTGAATCAGCCGTTCCATCGATAAGCGGGCGACCTCGCGCCTGACAGGGTCAAAGCCGCTGACCACAATCATCCCGGGCGTATCATCCACAATCACGTCCACGCCCGTCGCCTTTTCAAACGCCCTTATGTTGCGTCCTTCTCTGCCTATGACCCGGCCCTTCATATCGTCGTTGGGAATCTCGACCGTCGAAACCGTTACCTCGCAGGTCTGCTCGGCAACGTACCTTTGAATCGCCGTGGTGATTATCTCCCTGCTTTTATCGCCGGCGGTTTCAGTGGCTTCTTCGACCTTGCGCTGAATCAGGGCGGACATCTCAAGCTCGCACTCGTCCTCCAGCCGTTTGAGAAGCATTTCCCTCGCTTCCTCGACGCTCATAGTCGACATTTTCAAAAGCTGGTTTTTCTGCTGGGCGATAACCGCCGTGAGTTGCTTGTCTTTCAGGTCGAGGTTACTTATTCGCCGTTCGGCTTCCTTGTTCTGCTCCTCAATGGTCTTTTCCTTCTGGTGAATCTGCTCGACCTGTTTATCCAGGGCATCTTCTCGCTTGGTGAGTCGAAGCTCCGTTTCGCGCAACTCTGCGCGAACCTGGTTGGCTTCGCCGGTAAACTGCTCTTTTTTCTTGATGGTCTCGGACGCAGCTTCTATTTGTGCGGACCTGATTATATTCTCCGATTCCTTTTTCGCGCCGTCCAACTGCCGTTCAATATCTTCGTGGAAGGTTTTGTTCTTGGCCTTGTTGATAACCCACACAACAATCCATGTAATCGAAACCCCAACCAAAATCCCGGCAATTACGGCTAAGATAGCTTCGACGTCAACTTGCATCAGTATCGTATCCATATCTTTCGCCTTCCTATACTCGATTGCACAATGTTAAAACACCGTCTTCAGGCGAACCCAATCGTAGGGTAAAAGGAAGGAAAGCTACGACTCGATGTAACTAATCGCGGTACAGGAAAAGCAATTACGGGGAAAAAAAGCCGTCGCTTCAGCGTAAAACTGCTCGCTATTAGGCAAGCAGGAAATGTCAAAAATCAAATATCAAAATCACAGTCAAACCTGCCGTCACGCCGCGATTTTATCTCCGCGGTGCGGCAATTGTAAATTTCGATATGTCGTTGTGATTTTTGCATTCTGAATTTCATTATACGCCTGGGCGAAACGTCAATTTCTTATTTGTTCTCCGCACTATTGCTCTTCTGACCCCGATGTTATCGGAGCTTAATGTAGCTTAACTACCTTTCGGGCAGGCACCTAAGCCCGCCTCTCGCCACCCTGCTAAAACATCAAAAGCTGTTTCCTCTACTAAATATACAGGGCGAACCTCAATAAGGTTCTCTACTCGTGCTGCGTAGCAACCTTTCCCCTGTCCGCCACGACCGCCGTGACGGGCCACAGAGAAAAGACGCTGCTTCACACTTGTAGCATCGGCAAACTCGAACAGATGATAAACTTTTTTTGGTATCTACGTCAACAAAAAACATCCTAAAATGAGGGCCGGAAGCAAAATTTTGTCCATTTAAGGGTCGGCAACCTCGCCACAGCCGCCAATTAGCCGGATTTAGGGTTAAAAAACAAAAATCTGCCGATTAATCGGCTGTTATGCTAAACTTGGGGAATGGACAACCAGAAATTCGACTCCGAACTTTGCCCGTCCGACAGGCGGGCGGCTGGTTTATATGTGCACATACCCTTTTGTGAGGCAAAGTGCCGGTATTGCGGTTTTTACTCCGAACCGATAAAAAACCACGCCCCCCAGCGGCTTGTTTCGGCAATAATCAGGGAATTGGGGCAATATGACCATATCGAGGCCTTTCAAACGGTATATATCGGCGGCGGCAGCCCGAGTTGCCTGCCGGCAGAACAATTGCTGAGGTTAATCCGGGAAATCACCTCCCATTGGCCAAAACCGGAGGAATTCACAATCGAGGTCAACCCGGGCCAGGTCAACAAAAGCATCTTAAGCCGATTGCGCACCGCAGGCGTTACCCGCATTTCAATCGGGGCACAATCCTTCAATTCGGACGAACTGAATTTCCTCGGCAGAAGACATTCGGTCGGCGATATCGGCCGGGCAGTCGAGATGGCAAGGCGGGCGGGCTTTGAAAACATCGGGCTGGATTTGATTTTCGCAATCCCCCCTTCGACTTCGCTCCCCTCGACTATGCTCGGGACAGGCAGGGCAAGTGACTCGACATTGGATTCGTGGAAATACAGTTTACGTTCAGCGATTGATTTGGACGTTCAGCATATCTCCGCCTACGCACTTACCTATGAAGAAGGAACGCCACTGCAAAAGGCGGTTGAAGCGGGCGAAGTTGCACCGGTTGATGAAGAGATTGACCGCCAAATGTATGAGACAACTATCGACGAACTTGAAAAGGCCGGCTTCAAACAATATGAAATCTCGAATTTCGCAAGGCCCGGCTTTGAGTGCAAACACAATCTCAATTACTGGAGGAACTTACCCTACATCGGCGTCGGCCCAGCAGCCGGGTCATACTGGAACGGGAAGCGAACCCTTAACATCGCCGACGTAAAAAAATATATCGACGCGATTGAGCAGGAAACGACCGTAACCGATGAAAGTGAAACTCCTGATAATACTCAGATTGCCTGTGAAACAGCCGTGCTGAACCTTCGCAGACGATGCGGAATAATCCTCGATGAATTCGAAAATCAAACCGGCTTCGACGCGATGAAACTGTTCACCGAGCCGATTGGCAGATACAGGGAACTTGGTCTTATTGAAGCAACTGACGGCCGATTATTCCTTACGCGCGACGCGCTGCCAATCGCCGATTCGGTTCTGTGCGATTTTTCAACTACCTGATAAGGGTGTCTTTTTCTGCCCGTCTATGCTATATTGGTCAACTTATGAGTACGGAGCTGATACGAAATTTTTCAATAATTGCGCACATCGACCACGGCAAAAGCACGCTGGCCGACCGCATAATGGAAATCACGGGCTTAGTGAGCGACCGTGAGGCGAAGGACCAGCTTCTCGACGATATGGATATCGAGCGAGAGCGCGGCATCACAATCAAGGCCTCCGCGGTAACGATGAATTACGAGCACGCCGGCAAAACCTATATGCTCAATCTCATCGACACCCCGGGCCACGTCGATTTTCATTACGAGGTCTCCCGTGCCCTTACCGCCTGCGAAGGCGCGCTTTTAGTAGTTGACGCGACGCAGGGCGTTCAGGCGCAAACAGTCGCCAACGCGTACCTTGCGACCGAGGCCGGCGCGGAGATTATCGGCGTAATCAACAAGGTTGACCTGCCCTCGGCGCAGCCGGAAATCACCGCCGAGGAAATCGAGCACGTACTCGGCATAAGAAAACAGGATTGTTTTCACATCAGCGCAAAAAGCGGCCTGGGCGTCCGCGAACTGCTCGACGCGGTGGTAACATTGCTCCCGCCGCCGCCGGACGACGGCGATAAACCGACTGCCGCGCTTGTCTTCGACAGTGAATGCGACGATTATCGAGGCGTTATCTGCTATGTCAGGGTCTTCTCAGGTGAATTGAAGGTAAAACAGAAAATCAGGTTTATGGGCGTAGGCAGGACGCACCTTATAACGGAGCTTGGAAAGTTCACACCTAAGATGTCCCCTGTTGACCGGCTCAGCGCCGGCGAGGTGGGCTACGTCATCGCCAACGTCCGCAAGTTGTCGGATGTCACCATAGGCGACACGATTACAGATGACGCGAACCCGACCGAAAAACCGCTGCCCGGCTATGTCCCGCCTATGCAGATGGTCTTTTCTGATTTTTATCCCGGCAACAATACCGATTATCCAAATCTGCGTTTGGCCTTCGACAAACTCGCGCTCAACGACGCGAGTTTTTCATTCATACCGCAGAACTCACCCGCGCTTGGCTTCGGCTTCCGATGCGGATTTCTCGGACTGTTGCATATGGAAATCGTCCAGGAACGCCTCGAACGCGAAAACAACATCGAAGTCGTTCAGACCGCGCCGACCGTCAGCTATGAGGTGCTTACCACTGACGGCAAGACAACTAAAATAGATTCGCCCGCCGACCTGCCCGATGTATCAACTATAGAGGAATTAAGAGAACCGTTTGTTCGTCTGGAAATTATCACTACCACCGATACAATCGGCGGAATTATGCAATTGTCCGAAAGCCGGCGATGCAAACTGATTAAAACAGATTACCTCAGCCAGAACCGCGTGATGATGGAATACAAAGCACCGCTGGCCGAGATAGTTTACGACTTCTACGATTTGCTTAAGGGAATCAGCCACGGCTACGCGACGATGGATTACGAATTCACCGGCTTTGAGGTCGGCGACCTCGTCAAAATCAATATCTTAGTCAATAAAATCCCCGTCGATGCCCTGTCGCTGATTGTGCATCGAAGCGTCGCGGAAAACAGGGGACGTAAAATGCTGGTTCGCCTGCGCAAAGCAATCCCTCGTCATCAGTTCGAGATACCGCTTCAGGTCGCCATAGGCGGAAAAATCATCGCAAGAGAATCAATCAAGCCGTTCAGGAAAGATGTCACCGCCAAACTCTACGGCGGCGACGTTACCAGAAAAATGAAGGTGCTCAAGAGACAAAGGGAAGGCAAGAAGCGGATGAAAAACATCGGCGCCGTCCAAATCCCGCAGGATGCCTTTATGAGTATTTTGGACAGTTCTGATTAACCTGCGATTGATGTCATTCCGAGCGGAGCACAGCGAAGTCGAGGAATCTATTCATTACGATTGCTACGAAAACCAAATTGAGAATTGGTAGGATCATCCTCAACTTGTTTAAGCCCCTCCATAACTTTCTCCGCATTTATGCACAACTCTTGAATAGACGAAAGACCAATAAACGGGTCAGATTTTTCTGTTAGTAGAGGTAATAATAATTGGGGATTTTTCCGACAAAGGCCTACTAAGTGGGTTTGAGCAATTCTGTATGCTTCTCGTGCAAGACGTTCTTTCTCTTTCTCAAGCTCAGGGTCGCCGGCTTTCGGGGGTTCTTTGTATTCCGACGAGGTAACGTACATCTCCGCCTCGGTTGCCGTTGCCTCTATAGACGCTCTCCGCGACCTATTCTCCGGCGTATCAGAGATTGAACGCATCCCACGAATTTCTTCTATACGCTTTTCGATAGCGTCATACAATTCAGCCCAAGTTTGGAAATTGCTTTGAGGTGTGAGGTCTGGAATGTCTGCCGCATTGTTTTGTATGTCCATTTTACCTTTCTTTCTTCGGGTCGGTCGTCCCTATTTTAATCTGAACATAGTGCCATATTAGCGGAAAATGGGTTAAAAGGCAACGTTTTGCCTGTTTTTCATTGATTTGCAGCAGGTAAAAACATAGTATTTCGCTAAATCGATTTCGTGCTAATGAAGGGATAGGAAAATGAAAAATATTGCAGTTACCATATCTCTGTTACTTATTTTGTATCCGGTTGTTTTATTTGCCAAGACAGATGAAAGTAAGAGCAAGCCAATTCTCGTACTGGACGAGCCAAACGATGTCGATATATTTGCGGGTATTGGAGATAGCAATTCTACCGCCACATCAAAGAATCAGCCCAAAGATATATTTGATGTGATTGCCGAACAACAAAAGGCAGAAAAACAAGGCCAGAGGATATTGGAATGTTGTGTGGTTTTTGCTATATGCGCAACAACTGCCATCGGAATTTATTTGTTTGTAATTTGGAAACAAGATTCAGCTCGGTTTTGGAAAACAAAAAAATTAATTATTCTCTGGACTGGCACTTTTGTTGTTGTAGCTCTATGCCTTTTCCCGCCTTGGGTTGCGAATGACAAATTTGTGGGTCATGCCTATTTGTTTTCTGACGGAAATTCTTACAAATCCCATATTGATTTAGTCCGCCTTATAATCCAATGCGCCATAGTAGGTTTAATTACAGGGGTCTTGCTTTACACTCTGAACGTTAAAAAAGCTGAGGATGGCGGGAAATGAAACGGTGTGGTGATGTTTAGAAGGTCTTAATCTTTTTGGAAAAGGTTGAAAAAATGAAAACAATTATTGCTAATCTACAAAAGTATTACGGGGTTTATTTGTTGATTGTGGCCGTGCTTTTTTTGATTTTGTGGTTTCCAAACAGGGCGGTTAATCGATATGCCGTCATCGAAGACCCAAAGTGGGGAATATGTGTCATAGATACCAGGACTGGACAAGACAAAGATTGGCACTATGACCTTGTAACCAGATACGCTGGCCAGTGGCGAGAGGCAAGGCAAGCGGGCGACAATGATAGGATTGCCGCACTTAAAAAACAAATGATAGAGGATGCCAACCTCAACATTAAAGATGCTCAAGAGATAGTTAACCTTGTGAAAAACAATAAATAAGTAACAAAAACAAAGTGCTGACAACCTATGATTAACTTTGGAATTACAGAACGAAAAAAAGAAGAGCTCCAGCTGCGTATGCAGAAATGCAACTTGTTCGAAAAAGATATAGCAGAAAAGTTCGTTAGAAGCAGCGGTTCAGGCGGCCAGAAAGTAAATAAAAGCTCCACCTGTGTTTATCTAAAACATATCACCACCGGCTTATCAGTAAAAATTCAAAAGAGCCGCAACCAGGGGCTTAATCGTTATTATGCCAGAAAAAGATTGTGCCAATTGCTTGAGAATAAACTTTTGGGAAAACAAAGCCCGGACACCAAAAGAATAGAAAAGATTCGAAAACAAAAAGACAGGAATAGACGCAGAACCTCCTCATAATAAAAAACAAGGGATGCACAGTGAGGTAATTTAAGAAAAACTCCCTGATTCCCGCCCGTTCGACAAAGTTGACCAGCATCCGGCGGATTCAGAAATCGAAAATATCTCTTAACTCAAAACTAAAAACCGTCTTCTGAATTACAGATTTGCTCCCGCGTATTTTACGGCGTTTGTGAAAATGGTCATACCGTCACTGTCTTTCGCTTCTCGTTTTTCATCTCTTGTCCAGCGCGGATGCTGAGTGAATCGAACGTGTCTTTCCGGGTGAGGCATAAGGCCGAGGACTCGTCCGGTAGAATCGGTTAGCCCGGCGATTGACGCCATTGAGCCGTTGGGATTTACCGGGTAGCCGCCTTCGTTTCCGTTTTCATCAACATATTTGAACGCTACAAAACCATCTGACTGAAGCTTTTCGAGGGTCGGCTGGTCTTTTGTTATGACCTTTCCTTCGCCGTGGGCTATTGGTAAATAGATTTGCCTGCCCTTTTCGATAAATACGCACCTGTCGGTTACAGGGGCAAGATATACCCACCTGTCCTCGAATTTATTGCTGTCGTTATACGTGACGGTAACGGCCTGGCCGGAAGTTTCGGGGAAAGGCAGGATTCCTGTCTTAACGAGGACCTGGAAGCCGTTGCAGATACCGAGGACTAATTTGCCTGCGTCGATAAATTTTCGTACCTGCTCGTAGAGGTGATGTTTTATCTGGTTGGCTAAGATTTTGCCCGCCGCGACGTCGTCGCCATAGCTGAACCCGCCGGGGATGACAAGTATCTGGTAGCCGTCGAGTAATGATTTGTCCTCGATGATTCTGTTTATATGAACGCGGTCTGCTGTTGCGCCTGCCAATTCGAAGGCGTTCTGCGTCTCAAGGTCGCAATTAATCCCCGCCGCCCGCAAAACTATTGCGCGTATCTGGCTCATCCGCCGACTCCGTCAACTTTCAATTTAAAAAGTTACTGGCCGCACTTGTCGCACTGTATTTTCGCGAGCTGCTCCATAAGCGAATAACGCTGGACCGCGTCGCCATTTGCCAACTTCATCAGTCGTTCCGCCGCTTCAGGTTTCGACTTCAGCAGCGACTTATAACGGTTCTCGTTATAAGCATACTCGTCAAACCTGATTGTCGGCGCCTTCGAATCAAGCTGAAGAGGATTCTTGCCCTCCTGCTTAAGGCGCGGGTCAAAACGATACAATGGCCAGTGCCCGCAGGCCACCGCTTTTTTCTGCTCATCGTACCCAGTCGTCATATCGATGCCGTGATTGATGCACTGGGCATAAGCGATTATCAGTGATGGCCCCGGGTATGCTTCTGCCTCGATAAACGCCTTTACCGCCTGGTTGGTGTTTGCTCCTAATGCTACTTTGGCGACGTAGATATTTCCGTAGGTCATTGCCAAAAGGCCCATATCTTTTTTCGGCCCCGGCTTTCCGCCCGCGGCAAATTTCGCAACTGCGCCGCGAGGAGTCGATTTCGACATCTGCCCGCCCGTGTTTGAGTAAACCTCGGTATCGAGAACCAGTATGTTTATATCCGCACCGTTTGCCAGGACGTGGTCGAGTCCGCCGTAACCGATATCGTAAGCCCAGCCGTCGCCGCCCAGCGCCCACACCGATTTGCGAACAAGATAATCCGCCAGCGTCAACAATCGTTTGCACTCGG
Source organism: Phycisphaerales bacterium (assembly GCA_003141275.1). GTDB lineage: Bacteria > Planctomycetota > Phycisphaerae > Sedimentisphaerales > Anaerobacaceae > Fen-1362. Next base: position 360 of record PLLM01000020.1, on the reverse strand, counting down.
CGCAATCGCTCTTCTTGCACAATTCTTTTAGTTTCGCGACTCGGCCTCTCTGTGTTTCAATCGCGTCCTGCGACGGGTCATTGGCAATCACAGCGGCAGTTATTTCGCCTGCAAACGCTGCGTCGATACAACCCTTTTTGGCGACCGCATCAACTAGCTCAACCGCCTGTTGTTTGAATTTATCAACCGTAAGACGCATACCGAGTGAGAACTCCGCGTTGTCCTCGAACAAGCTGTTGCTCCACGCCGGGCCGCGACCGTCTTCCCGAGTCGTGTATGGCGTCGTCGGAAGGTTGCCGCCGTAAATCGACGAGCAGCCCGTCGCGTTGCCTATCATCGCCCTGTCGCCGAACAACTGCG
>PLLM01000008.1 GCA_003141275.1 Phycisphaerales bacterium | reverse complement strand
ATAGCCGTCTGTGCTTCGGCCTTAGCCGGCATCTCGACAAATCCGAATCCCCTGGACTCGCCGCTGAACTTATCCTTTATTACTGTTGCCGTTTGTACCTGACCGAACGCCTCGAACGCCAGTTTCAGTTCGTCTTCGGTTACATCAGGTGCCAGATTGCCCACATAAATGTTCATTTGCTTTCCTTTCTTAATCTCTAAAGCCGATTTTGACGGTGCCAGCACCGCCACAGATTAACTTGTGGTATTCTATTCCCTTTTTGCCCGGCATACAACAACTATATTGCTTTTTTATAAGAATGAATTACGCCATTCCATGCCCTATTGTTCTACCTGTGTATTGCAAAATAGCCCTTTTGGGCGTATAAATTTACCTTACCTATGACAGCGGATGCAAGAAAACGAATTGAGCAGTTGCGTGCCGAGATACGCGGGCACGATTACCTCTATTACGTCCTCAGCCAGCCCGAAATAACCGACCAGCAATACGACAAGCTTTTTGCGGAGCTAAAATTGCTTGAGGAACAACACCCGGAGCTTGTCACATCGGATTCGCCAACCCAGCGGGTATCCGAAAGGCCGATTGAGGGCTTTGCGTCCGTTCGCCACGCTGTCCCGATGCTCAGTATGGATAATACTTACAACGCGGAAGAATTACGCGCGTTCGATGAGCGGGTGGCAAAGGGGCTTGAAAGCAAGGATTACGATTACGTCGTCGAATTGAAAATCGATGGCCTCGCGGTGAGTTTGCGATACGAAAAAGGTCTCCTTGTGCTTGGCGCAACGAGAGGCGATGGCTCAAAAGGAGACGATGTTACGCACAATATCCGGACAATAAAAGCGATTCCGCTGCGGCTGACGAGCGATGCGCCCCAGACCATTGAGGTTCGCGGCGAGGTCTATATGCCCACAAAGTCATTCGTAGGCCTCAATAAGCAGCGCGAAAAAGAAGGAGATCTGCTCTTTGCCAATCCCCGCAACGCCGCCGCCGGCTCATTGAAGCTCCTCGATTCGAAAATCACCGCCCAGAGAAACCTGTCGTTTTTCGCGTATGCTATCGGCGAGGTTTCAAAGCCGTTGGCAAAAGAACATTATGAAATGTTGCGGGTTTTCAAAAAACTTGGTCTGCCCGTCAATCCAAATATCAAAAAAGCAAAAAATATCGACGAGGTAATCGATATTTGTAATAGCTGGGACGACAGGCGAGAAAAACTTGAATATCAAATCGATGGTATGGTGGTCAAGGTTAATAATCTTGCTCAGCGTGAGATTCTTGGTTCCAGTAGCCGTTCGCCGAGATGGTGTATAAGTTATAAATTCGCCGCTGAGCAGGCCGAAACAAAAGTCGAATCAATCGTTGTCCAGGTGGGTAAAGGCGGCACACTGACGCCCGTGGCGAATCTGACGCCGGTATTATTGGCGGGAACAACCGTCAAAAGGGCGAGTTTGCACAACTTCGACCAGATTAGTCGTCTCGATGTCCGCGAGGGTGATACCGTCATTATCGAAAAAGCGGGCGAAATCATCCCGCAGGTCGTCGAAGTTAAAAAAGAACGCAGGCCGAAAGGGACCAAACCATTTGAGCCGCCCACAAAATGCCCCAATTGCGGCGGCAAAGTCGAAAAAGACAAAGATGGAGTTTTTCTGCGTTGTATCAACCCGCATTGCCTCGGCCAATTGAAGGAGCGAATCAGGTATTTCGCCGGCAGGGGGCAAATGGATATCGAAAACCTGGGCGAAGCATTGATTGACCAGTTAGTGGAAGCCGGTCTGGTAAAAAACATCGCCGATATTTACAAACTCACCAAAGACGACCTGCTCGGCCTCGAACGAATGGCGGATAAAAGCGCACAAAACGTCATCGACTCAATCGAGGCAAGCAAAACCCGTCCCCTTTGGCGGCTCGTCGCCGGAATTGGTATTCACCATATGGGTGTACAAACTGCACAGGATTTAGTTGAGCATTTTGATTCTATCGACAAATTAAGAAATGCAACGTTGGAAAAACTTAAAAAAGCGTTAACTGTTACCGATGACCCCAAGTACATCAATACTATTTACGAATATATGAACAATTTAGAAAACAAAGAAGTAATCCGGATAGCAGTCAACAGACATAAGAATGATTCCGTCCAGATGTTTATTAAAGAACTTGGAATTAGGGGAATTCGTAAAAGGACAGCAGAAAATATAGCTAAAAAGTTTGATTCAATAAACGATTTTTTGAGTACCACATCAGATTTAGGGAATCTCGAAAAGCGGTTGTCTAAAAAAGTAATACCTCAAAGCGTCTATGACTATTTCCATGACAAACAAAATCTTTCGGTAATACAACAGCTTCTTGATGCGGATGTAAATCCTTCTGCGCCACAACAGAAATCTTCTGACATTCTTGCCGGTAAAACCATCGTTGTCACCGGTTCATTTGAAAATTTTACACGTAGTCAGATCGAACAATTCATAAAAGATAACGGTGGGAAAGTAAGTTCGTCGGTCAGTAAAAAAACGAGTTTTGTGGTTGTGGGCGAGGATGCAGGTTCGAAATTAGATAAAGCACGTCAGTTGCAAGTCAAAGTGATTGATGAGAATGAATTTCTCCAACTCATTCAGAAAAAACCTAAGTCAAAGAAAAAGAGTGGATTATTATGGGAATGAAAAAGCTTGAGATATTAGCTAAAAGTAGTTCTTCTGAAACCCCATATACTGTCGAATGTTACCTTGATGAAAATAAAATATCAGTTTTTTGTTCTTGCCCAGCAGGAGATAACAGGTTGCTATGTAAGCATGTTAAGAAAATTGTAGCAGGTGATGAATCAATTCTTTACGACAAAAACCAAAAAAGTGAACTTCAGATGATTATAGATCATTTGAAGGGAACAGAAATTTCTGTGCTCGTATCAGAATTAAATAGGCAGGAATCTATTATGGAAGAGGCAAAGAGAAATTCAGAGAAATTGAAGAAAAAGTTAAAACCTTTGATATTAAACGAGTTGGAACAATAAAGTTGTAATAGCCAAACAAAATTATGATACATAGATGGGCTGCGTGAGTCAGTGTTATGAACAAGTATATGTTATTAGCTCTGGAATTAGCGGCCAAAGGTTCAGGTTCTGTTGAGCCGAATCCGGCGGTAGGGGCGGTCATTGTCAAAAATGGTAAAATTATTGGCAGGGGGTGGCATAAAAAATTTGGCGGGCCGCACGCCGAAATCAACGCACTTGCGGATTGCAAAAAACAGGGGGAAAGTCCCAAAGGTGCGACAATGTTCGTAACACTCGAACCCTGCTGTCACTTTGGCAAAACAGGCCCATGCACCGACACACTCATCGCCGCAAAATTGAAAAGAGTTGTCGTCGCGACTATCGACCCGTCAAAGCACGCGAATGGCAAAGGTATTCGCCAGCTTCGAAAAGCAGGTATTAAAGTTGACGTAGGGGAATGTGAGGCCGAAGCACGGGTTCTTAACGCACCGTTCCTCAAATTCGCCTCGACCGGCAAAATCTGGGTAACATTGAAATGGGCGCAGTCAATCGACGGCAAACTCGCCTGGGCAGAAACGAGTCACGGGTCACGAGCGACGAGCGACGAACGACGGTGGATAAGCTGCGAAGAAAGCAGGAAGGATGCCCACAAACTGCGACAACAGGTCGGCGCGATTTTAGTCGGCATCAATACCATCCTCAAGGATGACCCGCTTTTAACGCCTCGACCCAACAAGGGTAAAAAACCATTACGAATCGTTCTCGATAATCACCTTCGCATCCCTCTCAATTGCAAATTGCTGAAAACAGCCAAAGATGTTCCCGTGCTCATCATGACGAATATCGACACTCTTCGGGCGAAAGCCAAAAAGACAAAGCAAATTATCAGCAGGGGGGCTGAACTGCTCGCTTGTCCCGCCTCTCGGTCTAATTTGCATTTTATCATCGATGAGTTAAGTAAGCGAAGTGTTCAAAGATTGCTTGTCGAAGGCGGTCCCACTGTCATCGGCTCATTCCTGAAAGCCAAACTCGCCGATGAAGTCATCATATACGTCGCGCCGAAAATACTGGACGCCAAAGGTGCCGCTGATATCTCGCGGGTGACAAATAATTTGCATTTGTGCCGCGCGGATATAAAACATATCTGCTGTGACATCCGTATAAACGGCCTGACAAACAAAGGATTAAAGGCGGCCCGTCTCGCGGTTTAATAAATCATTCCAAGAGTTTTTTGCTCCTGAGGAGATGATGGTAATGCTGCGCAAACCGATGTGCCTCGTCGCGGACGTATTGTAGCAGCTTCAACGCGGGCGATTGCCTCGGCAACTTCAACGGCCTTGTGCTTTTCTGAAGATATAATTCCTCTTCCTTTTTTGCTATGCCGACCAGTTTAAGATTGATTATTGATGATTGATTATTGATTAGTTTTTTAAGGGCGGTTTCAGCAGCGTGCAACTGCCCTAATCCTCCGTCAATCAATATCAAATCAGGCCAAAGCTCCTCGCCCGCCATCGCGTATCTGTATCTGCGTCTGACTACCTCCGCAATCATCGCGTAATCATCGCTTCCCTCGACCGTCTTGATTTTGAATCGCCGATACCCCGCCTTGAATGGCCTGCCGTCGATAAATTTCACCAATGACCCAACCGCCTCTTTGCCCCCGATATTGGCGATATCAATCCCCTCGATGATTCTTATTGGGTTTGGGGCATCCAGAATCTTTTGCAGTTTCACCAATGCCTCAGTCGGCTCCGCCGCAAAAACCTCCGGCTGAACGTCCTCATCGGGTTCCCCGCGCTCGTCTAATTTCCCAATCAGCCGAATCCGGTCGCGCAGCATCCCCGCCTTTTCATAATCCATCTTTGCCGAGGCCTCTTCCATTTCGCTTTTAAGCTGACGCAGCACCGTCGCTCGTTTCGATTGCAGAAACTTAATCAAATCCCTTATGATGGTTTTGTATTCCGCCTTTTCGATTCTCGCCCCGCAGGGCGCGACGCACTGGTTTATGCTGTGGAGAATACAGGGCCTGAAAAATCTACGTTTGTCGTTTTTGGCTTCGATTTCAAGTTTGCAGCTTCTGAATTTGAATATCTTTTGCAGCTCCACGAATACCGCCCGCAAATCCTTCGCGCTTGCGAATGGCCCAAAGAGGCGATTTCCCTTCGCCCGTGGTTTGCGCGTTATATACACGCCCGGAAAATCATCGCCCGTCGTAATCTCTAAGTACGGAAACGTCTTGTCGTCAAGCAGGTCGGAATTATACGCGGGCTGAATGTCCTTTATCAGCCGGGCCTCTTTGAGCATCGCGTCAACTTCCGTCTCCGTCTCGATATAATCGATTGCCGCGACCTTATTGAGCATCTCGACTATCTTTGGCCCGCGTGATTCCATTATGTCGCTGCCTGCCTGGAAGTAGCTCGCCACCCGTGACCGCAGGTTTTTCGCCTTGCCGATATACAGGACCTCATCCTTCGGCCCTTTCATAAAATATAACCCCGGCCCCGTCGGAAAGCTCTGTATCTGCTCGCGTATTGTTTTAGTTTCGCTCATACTTCGAACCATTGTAGTTTTACGAGGCATTATACGAAAGGGTTTTTATATGACTTGCCTGCCCTGAGCTTGTCGAACGGAAAAATTAAAATTATTGTTTGCAATGTAATTTCAGACCCGCTATATTTAGTTCGACGAGTGAAAGGTATCCAAATGCAGGGAGTAACCGTACCAAATCGAGAAGAGATATTCTCTGAAGCCGAAATGGGCCGGCTCGTAGAGGAACTTTCTTTATCTCCCCAACAAACAGCTCTCGTCCGATGCCTTTTCGTGGGCTGTTCAGACAAACAAATCGCAAACCAGATGCAAATCCATATCCCCACGGTCCGGACGCATATAACGAGATTATTCCGAAAATTCGACGTTGACGACCGTGAAGGGCTGATTCTGCACATTTTCCACCATTTCCGCACAGGATGCCGCGAGGTCAGTTGTCCTCGAAAACAATGACATCAGAATTGACGCCTTGACGGAAGACAGGTCCGTGCTATACTTCGATTAATTGGTAAATGGGTTTCTTTAAATTGCTTATCGCCAATATTACTATAGGCAACGCGAGGGAATGAAAATAAACGGGAAATGTTAAGAGTAAAGAAGGAGGCAGAGTATGAGAAAAGTAGTATTAGGGTTCTTTGTTTGTATTTGTGTGTTGTTTTTAGGTCTGTTGCCAGCTATGGCCAATCCGGTGGATCTTGGCTATGCTCCTAATTCATCGGGTCAAGATGTGATGACGCCACCTTGGACTGAGGAATTGGGTACTGGATTCCCGGTCGACGAGCTTATCTCCACTTCATGGACAACGACCACCTATATCCCTTGCCCAAGGGACTATGACTCTGGCGGCCCCTCAAACATCGAGGTGACTATGACCAACTTGACCAACAGGGCTTTTTACAAGGTGGCCTACGTTAAAGACCCGGAAACCAGCATCACGAATGACGACCTTCTCTTGATCAACGGCCAGGAGGCCTTCCTGATTGACAAGATTGGGATTAATACGCCATTGATCTACGAGAGCATGGTCCAAGATACTGTATTTGAGCCCGGCGAAACATGGAAGTTTGTCATCCAGAACTATTCCAACACGTTAGGCTTGGCGGCCTCAGCTTTCGGTAGTTACGGTGTCGGCAATCAGAGCGGCGGAGACCTAATCTCTTCGGGAAGCATCATCCCCGAGCCGGCAACACTGATTCTGCTGGGGCTTGGAGGGCTTGCTTTGCTGAAAAGGAAAAGATAATCAACTGCTAAAAAGCACAAAAGCAAATGGGTCATAGCTTTTTGCTATGGCCCATTTCGTTTTTACTTCAAGACGAAAATCTACGAGCAGCCCATACTATTACCGCAGTTGAAGCACTTATAGCAGGTTCCGTTGCGGACGGTGATTGAGCCGCAGATATCGCACGCCGGAGCGTCGTCCTGGAAGTGCTGGAACTGGGAATTGAACTGCTGCATAACAGCCGCGTCGGATTGCGTCTCGCCATCGGTCTTTTCGGGCACACCCGCTGTCACAAGGGCCTCCGTCCTGTCGCTATTTAAAGCGGCTAACCTGTTGGCGGGCTTGGCGGGCATCTCGACAATGCGCGAGGGCTTTATTGTGTCTTCGCAGCCATCATCGTCGTCGCTGTCATCGGCTTTTGCCTGCTCGCCGACTTTCACTTCCGCCCTTGCCTGTGCGATTTTCTGCGCGAGGTCCCGGGTCTTTTCGACGACCTGGCGGGCGGTTGTGATGTTTTTGTTCTCGGCGGCGCTGCCTGTCCGGTTGGGGGTATTGACCTCCGCATAGCCGGGGATGAACTGGCAGCCCAGCCAGCAGAAGATATAGTCAATCAAACTCTTGGCAAACGGGATGTCCCTGTTCGAGGTCATTCCCGCCGGCTCAAACCTCGCGTGCCTGAACTTATCCACCAGCGTAATCAGCGGCACGCCATACTGCAGCGCCATCGAAGTGCAAGTTCCAATGACGTCCATCAACCCGCCGACGGTGCTGCCTTCTTTGGCCATAGTGATAAATAATTCGCCGGGCTGGCCGTCTTCGTAGAGACCGACGGTGAGGTAGCCCTCGTGGCCTGTAACAGAGAATTTGTGCGTCAAGCTATGGCGTGTATCGGGTAGCCGGTGCCTGAAGGGTTTGGCGGCAACGGCTGTCTGTGTTTTGTCTTTTGCGCCCCTGTGTTTTTTCGTGGAGACAGGTTGTAGCATTTTTGACCCATCGCGATAAATAGCGATGGCCTTGAGGCCCAGTTTCCAGCCCTGCATATAAGCCGAGGCGATTTCTTCGGTGGTGGCTTCTTTTGGCATATTTATGGTCTTGCTGATTGCGCCGGTGATAAAGGGCTGAACGGCGGACATCATTTTAATATGGGCAAGATAATGAATGTATCGTTTGCCGTTGCGGGGCTTGAACGCGCAATCGAAAATCGACAAATGCTCAGGATTGATTTTTTCCGCTCCCTCGATGGTTTCATGCTCATCGATGAAATCGGTGATTGATTTTATTTCATCCGCGCTATAGCCCAGGCGTTCGAGCCCCATCGGGACGGTTTGGTTGACTAATTTCAGCATTCCGCCGCCGGCTAAGAGTTTGTATTTTACAAGCGCGATATCCGGCTCGATGCCTGTGGTGGCGCAATCCATAAGAAAACCGATAGTGCCTGTGGGGGCAAGGACGGTAACCTGTGCGTTTCTAAAGCCGGATTTGGAGCCGGCGTCGAAGGCCTCATCCCAGACGTCTTTGGCTGCGTTGCGGAGATACGCCGGGCAATGCGATTCCGGGATTTCGCAGGCGTGCTGCCTGTGCATATTTATGACTTTGAGCATTGATTCGGCGTTTTTGTCGAATTCGTCGAAGGCACCCTTGACCGAGGCGATTTCGGCACTGACGGTGTAGGCGGCTCCCGTGAGGATTGCGCTAATGGCTGCGGCAAGTGCCCTTGCCTGGTCGGAGTCGTAAGCATACGCCAGGGCCATAATCAGGGAGCCAAGATTGGCGTAACCTAAGCCGAGGGGCCTGAAAAGATGACTGTTGATGGCGATTGCCTTATCGGGGTAGCTGCCGTTATCGACGAGTATTTCCTGAGCGATGATGAAGAGTCGGGCGGCCTTTTTGAAGCCCGCGACGTCGAATGTGCCGTCATCTTTGAGGAACTTCATCAGGTTGAGGGAGGCGAGGTTGCAGGCGGAATCATCGACGAACATATACTCGCTGCACGGATTCGAGGCGTTAATCCGTCCGGAAGCGGGGCAGGTATGCCAGCGGTTAATGGTGCTGTCGTACTGGATGCCGGGGTCGCCGCAAAGGCGGGTCCCTTCGGCGATAAGGTTCATAAGCTCGCGTGCGGAGTGCTCGCCTATTTTCTGGCCTGAGGTAACGGCGTAGGTGGACCATTTGTCGTCCTTCTCGACCGCCATCATAAATTCGTCGGTTACACGGACGGAGAAGTTGGAGTTCTGGAACATTACGCTGTTATACGCCTCGGCGTTGTGGTCGCCTGTGTAGCCGGCCTCGATGAGCGCCCAGGCCTTTTTCTCCTCCTCGGTCTTGCAGGTGATGAATTCTTTGATGTCAGGATGAGTAACCTTTATCGACTGCATTTTTGCGGCGCGGCGTGTTTTGCCTCCTGATTTTATTACCGCTGCAATCTGGTCGTAAACACGCATAAAACTGAGAGGGCCGGAGGGTTTTCCGCCGCCGGAGAGTTTTTCCTTGCTGCTGCGAAGTGTTGAAAGGTCTGTCCCCGTCCCTGAACCCTGCTTGAAGAGCATCGCTTCGCTTGTGGCTAAGCGCATTATGTCTTCCATTGAGTCCTTGACGGACTGGATGAAGCAGGCGGAGGCCTGCGGGTATTCGTAGGAGTTGTCGCAGGGGACGGCCTCGTTGCGTTTGAGGTCCCAGCGATAGTTATGCTTGCTGCCCGCGATGCCGTAGGAGTCGAAAAGGCCTACGTTGAACCAGACAGGGGAGTTGAACGCGCCAACCTGGTTGACGCAGAGCCAGGTAAGCTCGTTATAGAAGATTTCCGCGTCGGCGTCTGTTGCGAAGTAGCCGTCGCGCTTGCCGCGGTCGGCAATTGTCCGGCAGACGCGATGAACAAGCTGTTTGACGGAGTTTTCGCGCTGGCCGGTCGAAACGTCACCGTAGAAATACTTGCTTGCGACGACCTTGGTTGCCAACTGGCTCCAGTTCGCGGGGATTTCAAGGTTGTTCTGCTCGAAGACGACCTCGCCGGTGTCGCTGGTAATCTTTGCGGAGCGGGTTTCCCACTTAAGCTCGTCGAATGGGTGAGTCCCCGGGGTGGAAAAATACTGTTCAACCTTCAGGCCGCGATGATTCTTGAACGAACCAGAAGCGGCTGCCCCCTGTGTTTGGGCGGTTTTGAAAGGGTTCTCAGGGCTGAATGTCTCGGCCATTTTAGCGCCTCCATGCGAAAAACGATTTATACTACAGATAGTAAAGGCGGGCCAAATAATACCATATATAGTGTAACGCCCGCGAAATTAGTATCGGCAAGTTAACGGCAAACTGAGAAGGTGTAAAGGGCAAATTAACGAATTTTTCATCAATTTTTTGCGCGCTTTTCATATCTCTTTATTACTTCACAATCTATGGCGCAAAAATTTTTTTCAAATAAAATAAAATTCCTATAGACCAGTAGCAATTAACCACTGTTGCGCAATCCAGGCGTGCGCCCAAATTTCAGGATGAACCGAATCTTGCGACCAGTTTTGCGGCGGAACATCCTTTATACGTCCATCGATTGCCTTTTGCAGGGGCACCAAACAAGCGTCAAATTCATCGGCGATGCGGTGAACCACTTCGATATACGTGCGAAGATGAGCGAACATAGGGTTGTTAAAGTCATCGCAGAACATAAACGGCTCGCATATCACAAGTCGGCTGTTACATTTCTGTTTCGCGAGCGTAAGGAGCTGCCTGTAGGTTGTTTCGTATTCGTCAAGCTGGACTGCGCAGGGTAATTCGTCTTCGGTGGCGAACTGCCTCCAGACGTCGTTTACGCCGATGAGGATGCTGAGAATATCGGGGTTGTGGTCGAGACAGTCCTTTTGCCAGCGGTTTTTGAGGTCACGGATGGTGTTGCCGGAGATTCCGGTGTTGAGGATATTCAGGTTGTATGTCGGGTATTTGCCAAGGAGAAACTTGGCGATGAAGTGGATGTAGCCGAAGCCGAAGGGCTTGTGGGCCGGGTGGTTCCTGTCAGCGTCGGTAATGCTGTCGCCGATGAAAAGAACCTTGTCATTAGGTTTTAATTCGATTTTGTTCTGCATAGGAGGCATTTTACCACTAAGATGCGAAGACACAAGAGATTGCCGTCCGCCTTCGTTAAAACTACTCCCGTAAGGGATGCTGCGCATACGGCGGGTAAACTTCGCTTCGAAAAAAACTTAAAATTTTGGCAATTCAGCGTTTGACATATCGTCGAAATTCGCTAAAATAAGTGGCTTTGAATGATTCTATGGAGTTTGTATGAAGACGTTTTTGATGAAAACTGCGGATGTTCAGCGTAAATGGTGGCTTGTTGATGCCGACGGGCTGGTTCTTGGTCGAATGGCGACCAGGATAGCCCGGATACTGATGGGCAAGCACACGCCGACATATACGCCATACGTTGACGGCGGCGATTGTGTAGTCGTCGTAAATGCCGAAAAGGTTCGTGTTACCGGCAAGAAAGCCGAGCAGCGGGAATACGATTATTACACGCATTATCCCGGCGGACACAGGTACACATCTTTTTCCAATATGTTTGCCGCCAAGCCGGAAAAGGTGATTGAGATGGCGGTGAAAAGGATGCTGCCGAAGAACAAGCTCGGCAGGCATATGATTCTTCGGCTGAAAGTGGTCCGCGGGCCGGAGCATGAGTACAAGGCGCAGAAACCAGAAGAATTAAAGATTGCCGCTGCGAAAAGTTAGCGATTCGCCGCGCGGCACAAGATAACTGTTTTCGGAAAGATAGCAGGATATGGCAAAGACAGAAGAAACAACAGTAAAGACAGAGACGCCGGCTCCGGCGGCGAAGGGACCTGATAAGGGCGGCTTCTACTGGGGAACCGGCAGAAGGAAGACATCGGTTGCTCGTGTGCGGATAAGACCCGGCGACGGCAAAATGGTCATTAACAAGAGAGAGCTTGATAATTTTTTCAGGAGCGACCAAGACAGAAGCGCGGTGAAGGCTCCGCTTGTGATGGCCAAGGCCGAGAAGACGCTTGACGTATTTGTCAACGTCAACGGCGGCGGCACAACGGGCCAGGCGGGCGCGGTGGTGCTGGGTATCGCAAGGGCGCTGAAGATATACGACCCGGGTCTTGCCCAGGCGTTGCGCGACGGCGGGTTCCTGACACGTGACCCGAGAATGGTCGAAAGGAAGAAACCAGGCCAGTCGGGCGCAAGAAGGAGATTCCAGTTCTCGAAACGTTAATTTGCAAACTGACAGTTCGAATATTACAATGGCCGTCGAGAACAATCTCGACGGCTTTTTTTTAAGGAGAAATTATGGTACGCGTTGCGATTATTGGCGCCAGCGGCTACACGGGCGCAGAATCAATTGAGATACTGCTCCGGCACAGTCAGGCGAAGCTGACGTATTTGAGCGCGCTGCCTGAGGAGTGCGGGGTAGTCAGCGATATGTTCGGGCGATTCAAGGGCCGGTGCGAGATGATAGTTGAGCCGCTGGATTTGGAAAAGCTCGCTGATGTGGCGGATGTCGCGTTGTGTTGCCTGCCTCATAAGGTTTCGATGAGTTTTGTGCCTAAGATGCTGGATGCGGGACTGAAGGTGATAGATTTCAGCGCGGATTACCGGATAAAGGATGTGGCGGTGTATGAGAAGTTTTATCAAAAGCACACTGACACCGGCAATCTGGCCAAAGCTGTTTATGGTCTGCCGGAGCTTTTCCGTGATAAAATAAAAGGCGCTAAACTTGTAGCCAATCCCGGCTGTTTCCCGACCGGATTGATTCTGGCGATTGCGCCTTTATTGAAAGAAGGATTGATAGAAAATGACGTTATCGATAACGCGGTAACGGGCATATCAGGCGCGGGTAAAAATCCGTCGGTCAAATTTCATTTCCCGAATATGAATGAAAACATTTTCGCCTATGGCATAGGCACGCATCGCCATATGCCGGAAATGGAGCAGATTGCGGCCGACGTCGCGGGTAAGCCTGTAATGATTCTTTTCCAGCCGCACGCCGGGCCTTTTGATCTTGGAATTCTTTCGACAGTTTATTGCAAGCCGAAGGGCAAGGTTACGAATGAACAGCTTGTGAAACTGTATAAGGATTTTTACGCGGGTGAGCCGTTTGTTCAGGTTTGCGCGGGCAGCCCGAACGTCAAGGACGTGGCCGGGACAAATTACTGCCACGTTTTCCCGACGGTTGTGAAGGGGACAGTAGTTTGCTTCTCGGCGATAGATAACCTGATTAAAGGCGCATCGGGCCAGGCGATTCAGAATATGAATATCATCTTCGGCCTCGATGAAACACTTGGACTGTCCTGAAGGATTAGATAGAATACAAAACTATGGTGAAGCTTTTTTAAAAGGATCGTTGTAGTGTATGAAGAAGACTCACGTTTTGTAACCCCTGACAAAAAGTTAAAAATATGGCGTTACATTAACTTTGACAAGTTCAAATGGCTTATCCTACAAAGGGCTTTATACTTCTGCTCAATAGAGATTCTCAAACAGGCAGACCCTTATGAGGGATCATACTACGGATCAGAATTTTTGAGTAAGATAGATCCTAAACAAGCTTCTTGTGTCGTGGATCAAATGAACAGATGTGGTCCTCCAATTACCGTAAATTGTTGGCACTTAGCCGAATCAGAATGTATGGCTATGTGGAGAATATATTCAAAAGATAACAAGGGAATAGCAATACAGAGTACCGTTGGCCGACTTCAAGAGTCGTTAGATAATTTTCAGGACAGTGTTTATATCGGCCAGATAATATATACTGATGATCCTGTGTCCCATCCGCTAGACTATCCACTTGACAAGTTTATGTCAGTTATGACAAAAAGAAAGTGTTATGAGTTTGAGAAGGAGTTACGCGCTTTTGTTTGGGAAACTGGGCAGGTTACCGAACGAGAATTGGACGGAAGTGTCCGAGTGCCTGTCAACTTAGACGCGATGATTGAAAAGATATATCTGTCACCAGCTTCAGACGATGGCATTAAGAGACAGATAGATTTTCAACTTAGCTATTGTGGTTTGGACAAGCCTGTTGAAAAATCTAACATTTTGGAAAGACCGTTGTTTTAGTAATTCTTGAAGGATGAAGTATGTTCTTATGTGTAATAGTCATACTAAGTTACTAAAAATTGCGACGTGTCAGTTTGCTGTGAGCGATTCGATTGCGCGGAACGCGCAGCAGATTTGTGCCCAGATGCAAAAGGCCAAAAGGGGAGGTGCGGAGATTACGCATTTTCCTGAGTGCGCATTGAGCGGCTATATCGGTTTTGATTTTCCGAATTTCGACGGCTTTGACTGGGATACTCTCGAAAAGGAAACGGCTAAGATAACGGCCTTAGCGGGGAAATTGAAACTGTGGGTGGCGCTGGGCAGTGTATATCGGTTGGGTGGTCCCGGCAAGATAAGCAACTGCCTGTATTTGATTGGTTCTAACGGCAAAATCGCGGACCGATACGACAAGCGGTTTTGCACGGCAGGGGAGTTGCGGCGTTTTAAGACCGGCAATCGCTTTGTCTTTTTCACAATCAATGACGTAAAGTGTTCGCTGTTGATTTGCTTCGATTTGCGTTTCCCGGAATTATACAGAGCATTGTATAAGCAGGGGGTCAATTGTGTATTTCAATCGTTTTATAACGCCCGGCAAAAAGGCCCAAGCGTGCATACACATATTATGAGGCAGACGATGCAGGCCCACGCGGCGACGAACCATTTCTGGGTGAGTATGTCGAACGCGTCGGGCTATTATTCGCCGTATCCGTCGAGTTTTATACAGCCGGATGGGGTGATTGCGGGGCAGTTGAAGCAGAATAAAGCGGGTGTTATGGTAAACGCCGTTGATTTGAGTAAGAAATTTTACGACCCGATGGCGGGTTTTCGCGAAATCGCCATCGCAGGCAAACTTAGCAACGGATAGGACAAACAACGAGATAATTATGAGGTGTGAATGATGAGCGCTGATAATACGGTAACCGCTCCGAAGGGATTTTTGGCTTCTGGGGTGAAGTGCGGGATAAAAAAGTCGGGTAAGCACGATTTGGGATTGATTGTCTGCCCGGCCGGCGCCAAGGCGGCGGCGATGTTTACGACGAATAAAATCATCTCGGCGGCGGTACAAATCAGCAGAAAGCACGTCAAAAGCGATACGATTTACGCGGTGGTTGTCAATTCAGGCAACGCAAACGCCTGCACGGGTGAAAAGGGAATCAACAACGCTGTCCGAATGTGCGCAGAAACAGCGAATTATCTTGTGGTTGACCCGCACGAGGTTTTAGTTGCCTCGACGGGAATCATCGGCGAGCATTTGCCGATGGGAAACGTTACCGCGGGTATCGAAGACGCGATAGGGGAGTTATCGGATTCCGCGACAGCCGGAGTGAATTTCACCAAAGCGATAATGACAACGGATATTAGACCTAAGATGGCTTGTCGGCGGATTGAGATATCGGGCAATAAAATCGTAATCGCCGGGACGACCAAAGGCGCGGGGATGATTGGGCCGAATATGGCGACGACCTTGTGCTTTATCACGACCGATGCCGCGATTGCAAAGCCGTTATTGGCAAAGGCGCTCAAGGCGGCGATAGGTGATTCGCTGAATAAATTAACCGTCGATGGTCATCAAAGCACCAATGATACGGCGATAATTCTCGCGTCGGGTCTGGCGGGAAATAAGCTGATAACGAACCAGGATTCTTCTTACAAAAAATTCTCGGCTGCGCTGATAGACCTGTGTCAGGATTTAGCCCGGCAGATGGCTCTCGATGCGGAGGGGGCGACGCGGATATTTAAGGTGGTTGTCACAGGCGCGGCAAGCCGGGCGGACGCGGCAAAAGCGGCAAGAGCGGTCGCGGATTATGATTTGGTGAAATGCGCAGTTCACGGCGGAGACCCCAACTGGGGCAGAATAATATGCGCCGTCGGCTCATCGGGCGTTAAACTGAATCCGCAAAAGGTATCCTGCAAACTTGACGATTTAGCGGTGTTCAAAAACGGCGCACCGACGAATTTCGACCGCAAAAAGGCGAGCAAAATTGTTTCACAGGTCAGCCACACGATAACGGTTGATTTGGGCGTTGGCAAATACAGCGATTTTTGCGTCGGCTGCGATTTGAGCAAAGGATATGTAACAATCAACGCTGACTATCATACATAAAAGTTAATTTGGTGGGCACAGCCCACCCTACAATTACTCTTGTCCGATTTCGTAAAGAAATTCGGGGGCGAAGTCGGCGTTGTTCGGCCAGACAATTGTATCTATGTCGGGGTTAACTGTAACCTTGCGGAAATAATCAGGGTTTTTTAACGGTTCGAAAATCGAGCCATCCAAATGCGGCTCTAAATCCACAACCTTAACGGAATTGTCTTCAAACCTGAGCTTGAGTTTGTAACCGCTTAAATAATCTACATTTGTAACGTAATGCATAATAAAACCTAAACCAATGGCTCGATACTTTTAAGTTGTTCTTTGCGTTTGGCAAGCTCCCAGTTTTCCATAAGTTCCGCCCTATGTTCAAACGCCCATTCGAGAATAAGGGAAACCACCCGTTTGGGCATATTTCCCTGAATAATTTTAAGCTCTTCGATTGAAAAACTTGCACGATACTCGCCATATTTGGCATGAAAATGTGGCGGAGAGTGCTCCTTAAAATACATTGCAACCACAATTCCGAGAAATCTACATATCTCCGGCATAATGAAGCCCTTTATCTTGTGAGTTTAATATACTATAAAAACCATTATTTTTCAATACTTGAGATACCGCAACTTTATAAAAACAAAAGCGAGGATAGCGCCCAGAAAATCGGAGATGAGGTCGAGGGCGGTATTGACGTAGCCGCCTACGCCTGACTGCGGGAGAGCCGCTGCGACGAGCGCTTCGACGATTTCATTAAATGCGCCTACACCAAGGCCCGCCATTATGACCACTACCGATAGCGCCACGAAATGCTGAAGGTTTTCTTTGAGCAGGGGGCGCAGCAGGTCGAACATCGCCAGCGTGGCCACAGCGAAGCCGAATAAGTGAACGACCTGGTCATATCGCAGGATTGGGTAAGTTTGCGAAAGCGGAATCAGAATTATATCGTAAAGACGGACATCATTTATAAATACCCCGCCTCCCGCCATGTGCATAAGAGACCAGATTGTCAGGCCCAAGAGAGTAGGAATGGAATAGGCGACCCTGAAAAACGTCAGGCCGACGAGGACGAGAAACAACGCGATGACGCCTACGTAAATGATGAATTCGTAATTTTTGCGAAGCAGGAATGAATAGCCGAAGCCAGCCACGAGGCAGATATTGATGATGAACAGGACAATATGTATGGGGCGGATTTTGTTAGTCATCTGGTTTGGGATTTTAACCAGGCTTGCGGTTGTGGTCAATGGGCGAGGGGAAACCCGAGACAATTGACTTATGGGGCGGGTGGCTGTATTATCGTGGACGTTTATTGATATTTTCAGGAAGGTGACTCGATTAGAAAAATAAATAGTAAGGCGAAGGTGTTGGCGGTTGCCGCGGCGAAATTAGCGGGCGAGCGACATTGCTCCGACGTCGTTGTGCTCGACCTGCGGAAAGTAACTGACATTACGGACTACTTTGTTATCGCCACGGGCACAAGCGACAGGCAGATGCGAAGCGTGGCCGACGAGATAGCCGAGTATGCCAAGCCGAAGGGGTTTCCGGTTTTCGGCAGGGCGGGCTACGAGCGGGGCAACTGGGTCCTTCTCGATTTTGTCGATGTTGTCGTCCACGTCTTCGATAGGCAGTCCCGCGGCTACTACGACCTTGAAATGCTCTGGGGCGACGCGAAAAGAGTCAAGATTTAGCCACAGAGGATAAAGAGATTGTTAGCCACTCCCGTAAGGGATGCCAACTGGCAAGAGGACACAGAGAGCACAGAGAAGTATAATTAAAAATTTAGAAGTTAGAATTAAGAATTTAGAATTTTGCGGGTCGGTAGGGATGCAGTCCGTTCTTAATATACTCGAAGCGAGAATCAGCGAAGTGATGGGCGAGGTCTCCGGCCAGGCCCTTCGACAATGCTCAGGGCAGGCAGGATGCCCCGCTCTTGTCAGGCCAGCGACGGATGCGAGGTTCGGCGATTACCAGGTTAATGGTGTAATGCCTCTGGCCAAACAACTCAAGACCAATCCTCGAAAGTTAGCCGAACAAATCGTGGCTAAACTTAATTCCGCCACGGCGGACAAGCTCAGCGACATCTGCGAATCGCCAGAAATAGCAGGTCCCGGCTTTATAAATCTTCGATTGAAACCCGAACTTATCGCGGCGAATCTTTTGCAAATCAGCAAAGACGCTGACCGACTCGGTTTGGAAAAGGCCGAAAAGCCCAAAACAGTCGTCGTCGATTTTTCAGGCCCTAATATCGCCAAGCAAATGCACGTGGGGCATCTCCGCAGCACAATAATAGGCGACTGTATCTGCCGGCTGCTGGAACTCCAAGGACACAAGGTCATCCGCCAAAACCACATCGGCGACTGGGGAACGCAATTCGGTATGCTGATTAATTACCTTGTAAACGTGGTATATATAGATGCTGCTATGAAGGCGACAGGTTTATCTACCAAAACAGAATATGATTTGTCATCGCTTCGAGACACAGAAGAATTATATCGAAAGGCACAAGAGCGAAATAAAACCGATAAATCATTTGCAGACGTGTCAAGGTATTGGGTTGTTCAGCTTCAAAATGGTGATGAGCAAGCAAAACGCTACTGGGAAAAGATAGTATCCTTATCTTTATCAGAATCCAAAGAAATTTATGAACGGCTTGGGGTTCTTCTAACGGAATCTGATATTCGCGGGGAAAGTTTTTATAATCCCAAGTTGCCGGGTGTTGTCGCGGAGTTGAAGAAAAAGGGGCTGGCGGTGGAGTCGGAAGGGGCGGTGTGTGTTTTCCCCGAGGGGTTTAAGGATAAAGAAGGTAAGCCGCTGCCGGTGATTGTGCAGAAAAGCGATGGTGCGTATTTGTATGCGACGACGGATTTGGCGGCGATTCGATACAGGGTAGGGGAGCTGAAGGCGGACAAAATAATTTATGTTACCGATGCCCGTCAGGGTTTGCATTTTGAAATGGTCTTTGCGGTCGCGAGAATGGCCGGCTGGGTAAAGCCCCAGACCGAATTAGTTCATGTTACTTTTGGTTCGGTGCTTGGCGAGGATGGCAAGCCCTTAAAGACGCGGTCCGGCGAGAACGTGAAGCTCAAAGAGCTTTTGGATGAGGCCGTCGAACGAGCGAGGAAGGTCGTCGAAGAGAAAAACCCCGGTTTGTCCGAAGATGAGAAGAAAAAAATCGCCAACGCGGTGGGTATCGGCGCGGTGAAATACGCGGATTATACTAATAACCGGACGAGCGATTATATCTTCAGTTTCGACAAGATGCTGGCGATGGAGGGCAACACCGCGCCATATATGCAGTATGCGTATGCCAGAGTACGGTCGATTCAACGCAAGGGGCGGGATAAAGGGATTGAGGTTGATAAAGAAATTGCTCAGTCGCAGTCAATTTCACTAACCGAGCCGAGTGAGTTGGATTTGGCGAAGCATTTGATTCGATATGGCGAGGCGGTTAGCTCCTCGGCGGGTGATTACAGGCCTAATTATCTTACGGCGTATCTTTATGACCTTGCGCAGAAGTTCAGCAGCTTTTATAATGATTGTCCGGTTCTCGACGCATCATCTGATAAACGGCCAACGCGCCTATTGCTTTGCGATTTGACCGCGAAGACAATCGAGCACGGCCTGCATAACCTTTTGGGTATCGAAGTCATCGAGCAGATGTAGATAATGATAATGAGACGAGCATTATTGTTGTTTCTATTTGTTGGATTACCCCTGCTTGTCCGGGCATTACCGAGTTATGCTGATGCGCAGAAAATCGGTTTGCTGCGAGACGGGATGTTCTATGTCGAAGCTGTGTCGGTCAGGTCGTTCAAGGCGACTTTGACAGAAAAGTGGGTCAATCCTAATATTGGTAATGGCAATTTGTATGTGTTTGCACCAGTGCTGCCCGAGCTTCCCGGGCAAGGAAGGTATCGACGAATTTGATGGTTTCGGGGAACGACAAACTGAAAGCAGAAAAAATTGTCGAGAAGAGCACGAGTAAACGGCAGATGATAGAACTGCGCATCGACTCAAATGAGCTATCTCTCAAGTCGGGTATTCCTTTTCGGCTTGAGTATGAAGGAATTCTTTACGCCCGCACTCTGAAACAGGGCAAGTCGCCGGAGCCAGTGCCGGAACTTACGGAAGACGAACGGCGCCGGTATCTTATGGTTTCCACGACGATGGACTACAATAACCCTGAGTTTTTGCAGTGGATGGACAAACAGGGTCTGAAGCGACAGGGGAATGAAGGTGTGGCGAAATTTGCCCACAGAGTATTCAGATATCTTACCAGGAATGGAAAGTATGGCGGCGATACGTCAAATTACGAGGCACGCCGGCCTTCGCGTGTGTGCAAATCGCTTTCCACCGACTGTGGCGGTTTTTCGCTGCTTTTTGTGGCTGTGATGCGTGCCAACGACGTTCCGGCACGGACGTTGTTTGGCCGCTGGGCAAGTTCAGAAACTGATGAATCAAAGCAGGCTCACGTTATTGCTGAGTTCTTTGTTGAGAAGTCCGGCTGGGTGCCGGTTGATATAACAAGAACAATTCAGTTTAAGCCAAAGGACTTGGACGTTTTTTTTGGCAGCAACGACGGCAAGCATATAGCATTTCATATTGACACCGACATCGAGCCGGCCAGGGGGTTTCGCCATGGCTGGGCCCAGAATCTATTACTCAAGTGGTACGGTGATGGAGATTTCAGTAAAGACCATCGAGTTGATAGCAAGTGGGATGTGCAGTGTCAGCCGATAACGACACGGTAGGGCATAGGGACGCATAACTATTTGAAGGAAAAAGAACGATGAAAATCGTCACCAAAGATTTTCACATAAGCACGAGGAACCACTGCGAGTTTGTTGATATAACAAGCGAAGTCGCTTCGGCGGTTAGTAAATCCGGCGTTAAAGAAGGTGATGCGATAATATATTGTCCCCATACGACGGCTGGCATAACAATAAACGAAAACGCGGACCCGTCCGTTACCCACGATATTCTGCTGACGCTTGAGGAATTGATTCCGCATCTTCGCGCGGGCTATCGGCACGACGAGGGCAATTCGGATGCTCACTGCAAAAGTTCGCTTGTTGGCTGCAGCGCAACGGTTTTGATAAAGGATGGCCAGCCGGCTCTTGGAACATGGCAGGGGATATACTTTTGCGAATTTGACGGGCCTCGCAGCAGGAATTTTATAGTGCAGGTGCGTGGAGAATAAGATATGGGGGCGGATTCGACACCTTCGATAAACTCAGTGCAGGCAAGCTCACCGCAGGCCGACAAGCCAAAAGGCGGTTTTCGCAACGTAATAATTCTCAGCATCGTCAGTTTCCTCAATGACCTCAGCAGCGAAATGATAATGCCGATACTGCCGATGTTTTTGGAATCGTTGGGGGCGACTGGTCAGATTGTCGGTCTGGTCGGCGGAATCCGTGACGGCATATCGGGCCTGTTGAAGGTCTTGTGCGGCTACTGGTCGGACAAAACGGGCAAGCGGAAGATATTCGTTTACGCGGGTTACGGTATTTCCTCGGTATTCAAGCTTTTGCTCGGCCTTTCGAAAACGGCCGGGGGAGCGGTTGTTTTCAGCTCAATGGAGCGGGTCGGTAAAGGGCTTCGGACTGCCGCTCGCGATGCCATAATCGCCGAATCGGTGGACCCGACTCATCGGGGGAAAAGTTTTGGTATTCACCGTGGGATGGATAGTGCCGGAGCTGTTCTCGGTGCGGGAGTAGCGTTTTTATTTTTGCAGTTCACGGGGCTTGGATTCAGCGCCATAATAATTATTTCCGCGGTGATAGGCCTTGCTTCGCTGGTTCCGCTTCGATTTGTCAGCGAGCCGGAAACGCCCCGGCAAAACGCGAAATTGAAAATAAGCTTGTCGATTCTGCCGAGGCCTCTGAAACTTTTTATCATGGTCGCTGCCATTTTCGCCCTCGGCAATTTCAGTTATATGTTTTTTGTCTTGAGGGCGCAGCATTTATTCGCCGGCAAATGGGCGACTACCGCGCCGATTCTTTTATATGTGCTTTTCAATATATTTTACAGTGCGCTGTCTATCCCGCTTGGAGTTGTTTCGGACAGGATTGGCAGGCAGAAGATTCTTATTTTCGGATTTGGACTGTTCGCGGTTGTGTCGTTTGGTTTCGCGTTTTGCAATTCGCTCCCGCTTTACATTATTTTGTTTGCTCTTTACGGCGTTGTGTTCGCTGCCGTTGACGGCGCCGAAAGGGCGCTTGTATCTGACCTGGCGGGACCTGATTCGAGGGCGACCGCTCTGGGAACATACTCTACTATCACGGGTCTGGCTGCCTTGCCCGCCGGCATCGTGGCGGGTTTCTTATGGGACAAATCGCCTGTTTACACTTTTATTTTTGGCGGGACGACTGCGATTGCGGCTATTGCGGTTTTTGTGATTTTTAGCCGGCATTTTACAAGCCCAAAGGCGATTAATAGTTAAAAAAAAGGCGAGGTGGTGGGACCGGCTGGGGGGGAAACCGGTGAGCCACGCTGCCTCGCCGAGGTTCGGAAACCGCGCGAACGCGATATTTATCAATATAAAATAACTCTGGCAGAAAAATGGAATCTAACCCGCCCCTGATTGACTGTCAAACAAAAAGCACCACTGACCTCATTTTTCAGAAATGGGCCTTTCCCACCAATTTGCCTGAACACAAACTATTATATGCCGACCGGCCTCGAAAAGCAAGTTAAAAATACCTAATTTGCACCTTTTTTAACGACTCGAAACTCGTATCCGAATCTGCCAAATACGCTTGCAACATCGGCAGTATTGGCTTAAATTACTACCTTGCGGGTAAGAATCCCGTTTTGGTTTTGTTGGGGCGATAGAGACAGGGTTCCTTTATTGTCAGTTTTTTATGGTAAAGATTGCTGAACGTATTAAGCGTCTCAAGGAAAGCATATCGTCGGCCTGTGCCAAGGCGGGGAGAGACCCGGCAGAGGTCAAACTCGTCGTCGTTACCAAGGCCGCCTCGCAGGAGGCAATCGAGGAGGTTATTCGGCTGGGTCTGGTCGAGTTCGGCGAAAACAGGGTGCAGCAGCTTAAAAAGGTAGCCGGCCAGGTGGATGAATTTCTTCAGCGAAACGCCGGCGAATCGTGGGTGCCGCGCGGGGTCAGTTGGCATATGATTGGGCACCTCCAGCGCAACAAGGTCAGGCAGGTTCTGCCGATGGTGACGCTTGTACATTCGGTCGATACGCTTCGGCTGGCGGAGGAAATCAATACCGCCGCCGTGAAGATGAATATCATGCCGAGGGTCCTGCTGCAGGTTAATACTTCTGAGGAGTCGCAGAAATACGGGGTTTCCGTCGGGGCGGTACCGCATCTGGCTGAACAGATGGATACCCTGCCGAATCTCAAATTAGTGGGGCTGATGACAATGGCGCCTCTGACCCATAACAAGGACGTGATTCGCAAATGCTTTACACGTGCCAGAGAACTCTTCGTCGAAATGCGTGGGGAGAGGGTTGTCGGCCAGCATTTCACGGAGTTGAGTATGGGTATGAGTTCGGATTATGAGATTGCGGTGGAGCAGGGGGCCACAATTTTGCGAATCGGTTCAGCGATTTTCTCCGGCTGACGGCTGCGGGAAGACCAGCCGGTCAACATCTAATCATACTGCAAATATCGATATTCTCAGACTATTATTGCTCTGTTTCGCAACCATCCTTTTTTATAGGGCACGAAGCCGCAAAAGCTGCCAACCAGCGGGAATTTTAGCCGATAATCCGCATAGACACAAAAAAAAGAAAAAACTGGCAAAGTGCTGCGCGGAACATACCGAAAGTAACTTTGTCGCTTTATGATTATTTGCATTTGAATATGGCGTTGTTTGTCGAATCGCACTTTTGTTTGCCCCCCGAGGGGCTGGAGTCGAATTAAAAGGGGATAACAAATGAGCAATACCGAACTGCTAAGCGCTATCGAGCTTCAAAGAAGCTTTGTTGATGTTTTATACCTGACCAACCAGAAGAACATACCGCAGGAAATAAAGGGGCTGCTTAAAGAGAGAAACCTCACTTATCAGGTACTTCGAATCGACAAGTTCGCCGAAGTAAGAGACAAGCTTGGTCTGGTGGGGACGGTGATAGTGGATGCGGTGGACTCAGATGCCAATCAGCAGCAGAAGTTGGCGCGGATAATCGAGACGCTCGAAATGGAAAATATCGGGGTCATTCTTATCACCGACCGCGTTAAAGTCCCGGTGAAGAGTTTTTCGCTGTCGCCGGTCAAAAGCAGCTTTACTATGAGCGGCACAACCGAGGCCGTTTCTATCGATGAGCTTTGGACCAGAGTGAGCGTCAATCTTGCTTATCGCAAGAAAAGCGAAGGGATGGCGGTAAAGCCGGCCATTCCCCCCAAGCAGATACAGACGATTTACAAAAACAAACTGGCTGAACAGCTCAGTATGGCCGGTGCGATGGTTGACAACCTGACCGAGCAGCTCCGGCTGGCAGGGCTTGTGCAGCAGGACTTTCTGCCCACGCAGTTGCCCAATACCGACAAAATAAAATGGGCGGCGGTGTTTTTACCCGCAGAGTGGGTTTCGGGTGACATTTACAATGCCGTCAGGATTGATGAAAAACATCTCGGTTTCTATGTAGCCGACGTAGTTGGTCACGGTATGCCGGCTGCGCTGTTGACCATTTTCCTCAAGCAGGCGCTGGTTATGAGGACTACTGTTGACAACACCTATCACATTTTCTCTCCTGCCGAGGTGATGAAGAATCTTAACAAGCGAATGGCGACCCAGAAACTGTCCGGGTATCAGTTCGCGACCTGCTGCTATTGCCTTTTGAATACCGATACGCTTGAGCTTACATACGCCAGGGCGGGTCATCCGTATCCGGTTTTAATGAGGCGGGGCCAGGAACCAAAGCAGCTGGAAGTTCGCGGTTCGCTGCTGGGCGTTTTCAAGGATGCCGAATTTTCGGAGGACAAAATTCAGCTTCAGCCGGGCGACAAAGTTTTGCTTTATTCCGACGGCGGTGAGCCGTTCATCGGCAACTTCGATGATTTGACCGGTTTTCATTTCACGAAGGAATTTACCGAACTAAAGGACCTGCCCATTTCCGAGACGATGGACAGGTTTAATATGATGGCGCAGAATCAGAACATCGACCCTGCTGAGGTTGATGACATTACCGCACTCGGTCTGGAAGTGGTTGAGTAGCCATTCATTGTGTCGGTCGGCTTTTCCTGCCTGCCGATGCCGAAAAACCACGGTGTTTTGGTCAATCCCCTTTACCGTTCCGTCCTTGTTTAACGGCGGATTTAATCGAGTTACTGTAAACCCTTCAATTGGGGGTGTTTGGCCGTTTGCTTTGGCTTTTTGATTAATCCTATCGTCTTCTGTGCCGATATGGGATTGGAACGCGATAAAGCCGGAGTTTTGCTGTTTTAGGAGAAATGCAATGGGCTTTCAAAACTGGTCTGATGATATTATTCTCGTTGACCTGACACACGAGCCGCGGATGAGGGGTGAGCTTAAGACACTTATTGAAATCGTCCGCGACCGCGGCGACTGCGATGTTGTGGTGGATTTTTCAAATATTGACATAATGACCTCTACGAGCATCTCAGGGCTGCTGCGGCTGCGAAAACTGCTCACCGACTGCGGACATCGCCTGATATTCTGCAACGTTCCGCCTGCGACCAGAAGTGTTTTTAGCGTGGTGGGGCTTGATGAGGTTTTTGAGTTTGCCGGCGACAAGTTCGCGGCGCTGGCGACTCTTCAATCGGCGAGCGAAGGCAAACAAAAAGTTTGATTAAACTGCCCCGGCGACCGTGTCGCCGGAATTAGCCGAAGGGATTTAGCTGGTCCTATAACCTTTTTTGGACGACCGGTAAAAAGTGAATATTAAAAATTGCTCGTTATCGGGAGTGTGTTGTAATTACTTTGTTCGACCGGCGTTTTGGCGATGCCGCTTTTTTTCGGTATACTTTATATGATGAGTTTTGCGCTCATTATAGTTGTATTGCGAGTGAGGAGGATTCCCGTCGTGTTCTTAAACTATTACAGCCATGCCGTGGTTTCAGGCCGGCGGACTTGAAGGCAGTCAACATGGAAGTTTCTCGTGAAAGAATTATATGGACTTAGGTGTTGGGATGAAAGCTGCTCCAGAAACATCTGATATACAGAAACCGAAAACTACCCATCTTTTCGGCGAGTATTTGGTTTCGAAGGGCATTCTTACTCGTTTGCAGTTGAGTAAGGCGCTCGACGAGCAGCGCAGGTTTGGGGGACGGCTCGGCGAGGCGCTGATTCGCCTCAATATGATGACCGAAGAGCAGGTTACCCAGATGCTGGCTGATCACCTGTCGATGGAATATGTGCATTTCGATGACATATCCAAAATAAACCTCAACGTCGCAAGGATGTTCGATGAAAGCATTTCAAAGCGATTCTGCCTGGTAGGCATTGGCGAGGTTGACGACAGGATTATCGTGGCTATGGCCGACCCGCTTAATGTAATTGCAATCGATACTATAACGCTAAAAATAAAACGGCCCATCAAGGTCGTTATCGGCTCTGCCCAGGAAATTCGCAGGGCCATTGAAATAATTTACCACGGCTCCGACATCGAGGAGCAGCGACTAAGGGAACTGGTTCAATGCGAGGTTAGCAGATTTGACCAGAGTGAAGACGAAAAAGTAGAATCCATTCTCGAGGAAACATCGGATGCCGGAACCGACAACGAAGCGGAAGCGACGAAGGCTCCGGTTATTCGTTTTGTGGACCTTCTGCTGAGCCAGGCGGTGAAAAGCAGGGCGAGCGATGTTCATATCGAGCCGCAGGAAAAATCGATGATGGTTCGAATGCGTATCGACGGCATACTGCGCGATATGGTGCCGCCGGCCCGAAATATGCAGGGCGCGGTCCTTGCAAGAATCAAGATACTTTCTAATCTCAACATCGCCGAGCGTCGTCTCCCTCAGGATGGTCGTCTCAAAATCAGGACGGCCAACAGGGATATCGATGTTCGCGTATCTACGCTTCCAACGATATACGGCGAAAAAATCGTTATGCGTATTCTCGATACTGCTGGTACGTCGCACAATCTTGATAAGCTCGGAATCGAGCCCGGGTTGCTGGCGGTGCTGAAGAATGCCTTGAACCAGCCCCATGGCATTATGATTGTAACAGGACCCACAGGAAGCGGCAAAAGCACGACGCTTTACGCCTGCCTCAATCACCTGAAAGACCCGGCGGTGAATATCACCACAGTTGAAGACCCTGTTGAATACCGTCTTGCCGGCATCAACCAGGTCCAGGTCAAACCGGAAATCGACCTTACGTTTGCTTCCTGCCTGCGTTCGATTCTCAGACAGGACCCGGATATCGTCCTCATAGGAGAAATACGAGATAAGGAGACGGTCGAAATTGCCATAAAGGCGTCATTGACCGGACACCTCGTGCTCAGCACCTTCCACACCAACGACGCTCCAAGCGCATTAACCCGTTTGATTAATATGGGAATCGAACCTTATCTTTTGTCCTCATCACTGAACCTGGTAGTTGCGCAGCGATTAGTCAGAAAAATATGTGAAAAATGTAAAGAGCCGACAACGCTGAGCGAGCAGGTGTTGAAACGCCTGAAAATCGAACCTGCCCGGCTGAAAAACGCAAAGCTTTGTCATGGCAAGGGCTGTAACGCGTGCGGTAACACCGGCTACCACGGGCGATTGCCCATATTTGAATTTCTGGTTATGGACCATGAAATGCGGGAGCTTGTTACCGCTACGGCTACAGAATCCCAGCTAAGGGCAACGTCGAGGAAAAAAGGTTACGGGGGGCTTCTCGAAAGCGGCATTATAAAAATGCTCAACGGGCTTACAACAGCTGAGGAAGTGCTGGGTGTAACGTTTAGCGAGGATATAGGGGATGTAGGGATTGAGCAGGAGGGACAGACAGGTGTGATTCCGGAGACGCCTGAAAAATAGCGGACGTTCTAACCGCTATTCCCCGCTTCAAAGGCGAGAAAACGGGTTTTACTAAAGGTCGGGTTTTCTCGCGACGATACATAAACAGCGGAGGTTCTCAACTGACCTGGAAACGAAAGAGGAGTGTTTTCTAAGGATTCTTATAATGAAGACCTTCAAATATAGTGCGTGTGATACTGCGGGTTCGCGGAAAGAGGGGCTTACTCAGGCCAATTCCGCAAATGACGTAATCGGATGGCTTCGCGAGAGAGGGTTGACGCCGGTATCGATTCAGGAAATTGTGGAAGCGGTAAAACAGGCGCCCAAAAAACAAAAGCGAAAGAAAATCAGGTCCGCAGAAATTGCAGCGCTTTGCTGGCAGTTGACCACGATGGTCGAGGGCGGTATTCCGATTACCACCGCGATTGAAACCATATCGTCCGATATAGAAAACCTCCAGCTCCAGGAAGTCCTTCATCGCATTCTCGATAAAATGCGAAAAGGTGAAAACTTCTCCGGCGGCATTGCCGAATTCCCAAAGGTCTTCGACCAGCTCTCCAAGGCAATCGTTCTTGCCGGCGAGACCAGCGGTAATCTGCCTGGTGCGTTAAAGAGAGTCGCGGAGCATTTTGACAGCAGGGACCGCCTTGCCAAAAAGGTCAAGGGCGCGATGGCTTACCCCATCTTTGTTTTGATTTTCATAGTCCTGATTGTTACGGGCATTATGACGTTCATTATCCCGAGGTTTCGCGCGATATTCGACCAGTTCGGCGGCGAACTGCCCGCTTTTACACGCGCCTTTATGGGCTTCTACGACTTCGTTCGTTTCAATATCGTTTACATCGCTGGCTCCGTCTTTTTGCTCGGTTTTGTTGCCACTTTCATCAACAAAACCCCGAAAGGGCACTATTTCTATTCCAAGATGACCCTGCGGATTCCGCTGATAGGGAAAATTATCAGCCAGGCATTCGTCGCCAGCTTCTGCAAGACGATGGGGACATTGCTGGCGGCCGGCGTTTCCGTGCTTGAGGTATTTGACATCCTCTCGACGATGACAAAAAACGACGTAATTAAAGACGCTATTGTCCGCAGCCGGGAGCACATTGTCCAAGGGTCAAATGTTTCGCTGAGTTTGGCTACCGCGGGCTTTTTCCCCAATATGGTCGTCAAGATGATTCAGGTCGGCGAAGAAAGCGGTTCTTTGCCGCAGGTACTCGACAGGACAAGCGAATATTACGAGCGAAAGGTCGATGCCACTATCAGCACCGTTCTCGGCCTGCTCGAACCCATTATGATTGTAACGGTCGGAGGAATTGTATTGATTGTCATCCTGGCTCTGTATCTGCCTATCTTCACGATGGGCGGCAACGGCAACGGCGGCTAACCAGTCATACGGAGGAACGGAAGAGGTAATAAAGTAACCTCACAAATTGGCCGATTTGCGTCGTAGCAGGTCGGAAATGGTAATTAAACCGGTTTACAGTTTTTTAGGAGAAAGCAAAATGACAAGCAGAAAAGGTTTTACACTAATAGAGCTGATGGTGGTCATATTCATCGTCGGTATCTTGGCGGCGGTCGCCATACCGATTATGCGTGGCCGAATCGATGCAGCCAAGTGGTCGGAGGCCAAGGCCGCGATGGGCAGTATCCGCACCTCTGCTCGCGCGTATATTGCCGAGAAAGGCAATAGCTGGACCTACGCCGGCACGACTCTGACGCAACTGGGCTTTGCTACCGGCGACCTTGACGGCAAGTATTTCACCCCGGGCACGACATGCTACACGATTGTTTTCGCGGATGTTGCTGGAGGTGCTAGCCCACCCACGTACACCATCACTGCCACAGCAGCCAGTTCTACGAGTGCCGACAAACCGACGTCGCCTTCGGTAGTAACACTGAAACAGGATGGAACGTTTACTGAGACACCGTAAGCCGAACGCTGGTTGGTGTGGCTTAACTGTCACAGTTTTGATTATGCGGTCAAAAGGTGGGGGCTTTGAAGCCCCCACCTTAGATGTTCGCAAAGAGGTGAATTGTTATGATAACCGATAGCCGAAAAACTGATAATGGTTTTACGCTGATTGAGCTGATGGTCGTTTTATTCATCATCGGCGTATTATCCGCCGTGGCGATACCATATATGCGGGGTCGAACAGATGCCGCCAAGTGGTCGGAAGGCAAGGTTGGCGCGGGTACCATTCGCACGGCGATTCGCGCATGTATTGCCGAGAAAGGTAATACATACAATTTCGCCGGGAACGTTAAAACTCTTGGAGACCTGAGCTTTGCCCAAGGCGACCTTGACGGCAGGTACTTCAAGGCAACTGATTATACTTTCGCGATTACAAATTCAGTTGATATTGCTGTTCTGCCCACTTTCACCATTACCGTTACTTCGAGCGAGACCGGCGATGCGCCGTTAGCTCCCAGCTCAATTGAACTGACCGATGCCGGGATATTTACCGAGATACCATAAACAAATTTTTCGCCGCTGACTGCTTCTCGACAAAGTTATCAAAAAACGGCAATTCTCTTATCGCGGTAAACGCTGCAAAGTCCACTGGCGGCGACTGACCTTCTACGCCGGGGCAAATGGCCGCCGACATCGACGGAAATTTTACCGAAATCCCCCCGAGTTTTTCTACTCTGCTTCGCGTCCGATGTTCTTTTGGATATTGGACATTATTTTTGCCAATCCGTAAATCATCCTCCTTTTTTGCAATGACACTTTTTATTTATTATATTTTGAAGTGATTGCATTTCAAAAAGGGGGTTGTGTTTCTTCATATTTCAACCCTGATGCTTGTTCGCCGCAGGCACAGCATCCCTTAGGGAAGGCGGATTCACGGGGGAATGTAAATTTAAAGACCGATAACTCCGGCTGGGGACTTTTTTTGATAATTATGTCCAAACCTACTATTTCACAACTCTACAGGGCAACCGAAAATCCGCCCAAAGAAACCCCGAAAACGGATTGGCGACGGCAATTTTCGCCGTTTATAGGACGTGCAATGTCGGTTCATAGTCAAAAGCACCACAATATTAACTTATAACTTAAAGGCACTCACAATTAGGCCGATGAGAGGGTGGAATATGATTTTGAAATGCTTCGTGGATTATGCAAATGGCATAATTTTGCGTCGTATAGCCGATGAAAGGGCTCAAGACGATATGAGTTTTAACTGGAAACGGATACTCGGTTTTAACCAGGAAGACGTTCTTGGGATGGATATTGGCTCGTCTTCCGTCAGGATGATTCAGCTTGCCAAAAACGGTGATGGGTACACCGTTGTCGCCGCCTACGTAAGCGATATTAAACAGGATAATGACAACAGAGGGGTCGAAGAAGATAATATCGTCCAGGCGGTCCAGAAGTGCATGATTTTCGCCAAGAAAAACGCTCGCTGGGCGGTATGCAGCGTCTCAGGGCCTGAAGTAGCGGTCAGGCCGTTTAAGTTCCCGCCTTTGCAAACGGAAGAGCTTGATGGCGCAGTCCGGCTTGAGGCATCTCAGGTTTGCCCCTTTAACGTCGATGACGGCGTTGTCGATTATCAGATTGTCCCATCCGGCGGAACGAATGATGCCCTCACTGGCGTTCTTGTTGCCGCACCCAATGATGTAATACGCCGCAAGGTTCGAATCATGGGAAAAGCAGCTTTGGATTGTGTCCTGATGGATGTCGATGGGCTTGCGCTTCTCAATTGTCTTATAGAAAGTAAAAACAGCGGCACAAACATCAGCACCTCGGCAGTTCTGCATATCGGAACATCCTGCACAACGCTGGCGGTAATGGGCGAAACCGGTCTGCCTTTTATCCGCACAGTTCCTTACGCCGGAAACGATATTGTTGCCCAGATCGCCCAGGAAAACAACGTCCGTCCGGAAGTTGTCAGGAATGAAATCTATGGTTGTACCTCGCCGGTCATACCTCCGCAGAATCTGCAGACCAGTATGGAAAAGGCGTGCGTAAAATTAGTCAACGACGTTGCCGAAACGCTGAGATACCACAGCACACAGGACAAATCATCACCTGTTGAGCAACTCCTGGTGTGCGGTACTTTTGGAATGGTCAAAGGATTCGTGGATATACTCAACAAACAACTGCCCATCAAAGCAATTCTGTGGAATCCGTTCGATACGATGAAATGCAGTGTGGACAGGCAGTGTCTCGACATTATTCAGTCAAAAGGCCCGGCAATGGTTGTTGCCGCGGGACTTGCTATGAGGTCTGTCTGATATGTTTGCTATTGATTTACTTAAAGGACAGGGGCGTCCGGCCAGAACAAAGCCGCAGGGCGTCGCAATTTTTGTTGCCACCTTTGCGGTTCCAATGATGGTGGCGATTCTTATGGCCGGCTACTATTACCGCAACAAGGTCATTATATCGATTTATAAGCAGGACGTAACCGGTTACGTTACACAGACCGAGCGCCTCGCCGAGGCCTTGAAGCTCAAGGAAGCAAGGGAAAAAGAGAAATCCGCCATAAGCGGCTGTCTGGCAGATGTAGCAGGTTCCGTCGGCAGGCATACCCAATGGTCGCCTGTTCTTGTGGCGATTGTGCAAAATCTGCCGGATTCGGTAGTCCTGAACAGTTTGGAGGTCAGGCAAAGCTCGATAAGACGAACATCCGTCGTGAAAGCCGGCTTGGGAAAAGATAACAAGGACAAGCAGACCGACACAAGCGTGGCGGTCAGAACGTTGAAGCTGCGGGTCAGCGGAAACCCCAGCTACGATTGCGACAGCGAAGTCAAGGCGTTTCGTGAACGTCTGCGTGCTTCAAATGTACTCGGGCCCAAGCTCGAAGATGTTGTTATTGCCTCGCAGGGGCGTGATACCCTGGATGGCCGTGAAGTAGTCGCATACGACATCGATTGTGTATTCAAACCTGGATTGTAGCGAGAGTTTATGAGTGCTTATAGAAAATACATTTTGGCGATGGGTATAGTTTGGACGGTGTCGCTGGTCCTGTTTGCGCTGGTTTATTATGTAGTTATTGCCCCGCAACTGAAGGTTAAAA
Source organism: Phycisphaerales bacterium (assembly GCA_003141275.1). Classification (GTDB taxonomy): domain Bacteria; phylum Planctomycetota; class Phycisphaerae; order Sedimentisphaerales; family Anaerobacaceae; genus Fen-1362. The sequence continues at coordinate 14,401 of PLLM01000008.1, read as the reverse complement.
ACCAGGCTTTCAGGGAATCTACCGAAAAGAAACAACTGTTTGAGTTGGCCCTTAGCGCAGCCCAGGAAGATAACAAGAAGAAACTGGCCGGCGAACTGGAAGAGTTGAAGACCAGGTTGAGCGATTATGTTTCAGAGTACGAAGAATCTGCCAACCTGACTTTCTCTATCAGTCGCATCGCCGCTGACAAGCAGGTGAGCGATTTTACCGTTAAGACATCCGAACAGGGCAACGTTCAGGATGCTCTCGCAGCCAAGAGTTTGCAGGAAAACCGTGTTGAAACCACGTTCACATCGGATTTCTTACAGTTTGCGAGTTTTCTTAATACACTTGAGAGGCATCATCCGGTCATTTTCGTTGACAGATTCAGGGTATCGCACGGAGACCAGGGCAGCATGTCTAACAAGGCGGATATGACCCTTTCGTATTTTGTAAGAAAGAAACAGGACAGTTGAGTGAAACAGTCGGTGTCGGGGAACTTTGAATCTGCCGAGACCGAATAAGGAAATTGGTTCTTAGATAAAAATGAGAGTAATCGCGATAGCAAATCAGAAGGGTGGATGCGGCAAGACGACGACGTCCGTCAATCTGGCCGCTGCTTTCGGTCGCAAGGGTAAAAAGGTCCTTGTGGTGGACCTTGACCCGCAGGGACACACTACACTCGGCGTCGGCTGCGACCCCGATTCATTCACCAAAACGGTTTACAACGCCATCGTTGACCTCAAGGTCCCGATTGAAAGTGTAATCGTCCCCAGCAAGACCGAAAACGTCGATGTAGCCCCCAGTAACATCCTGCTGTCGGGTGCCGAGCTTGACTTGAGCGCTGTGGCCGGCAGAGAGTTTATGCTCACCGAGCAGTTCAAGACGATTGAGAACCGATATGACATCTGCGTCATCGATTGTCCGCCTTCATTAGGCATTCTGACCCTCAACGCACTGATAGCCAGCACCGATGTCGTTGTCCCGGTGCAGGTGCATTATTATGCGATGGAAGGTCTTAAGCAGTTATTCGAGACCTGCGAAATTATTCAGGAACATTTTCATCCCTGCAAGGTGAAAATCACCGGCCTGTTGCTCACGTTTGTGGAAGACCGGCTGATTTTCACCAGACAGATACAACAGCAGATGCGAGAGTTCTTTGGCGACCTGGTCTTTGACACCGTAATTCACAGGAACATTCGGCTGGCCGAGGCCCCGAGTGCGGGCCAAAGTGTCATTACTTATGCTCCGGACAGCAAAGGCGCTCATGAATATCTGGCGCTTGTCGATGAGATTATGTTTGGCAAGGAATACATTCGTTCGGCAGCAGGCCGGCCATACGATGCGGAGACCGAAGTTCAGGTTGAAGCGGGCACGCCCGCCTTGCAACCCGACACGACAGGCCAGCTATCCGGCGATATGGCCGCTCAGCAAACGGATGTCTCGACGGAAAATACTCAGCAAACAACGGATAATGGAAAACAAGCCGACGTGATTGAACAGCCGGCTGTTGTTATAGACGGCACCGAAGGCGCTATGCCAACGGGGGAGTTAAACAATGGCTAAAAGCAAACTGGGATTGCAAAAAGAGGTTTCCAAAATCTTCACGGGTATCCAGATACCTAAGAAGAATACTGCTGGTCCGGATGTGCGTTCAACCTTGCCGAATTCACCGATAGTACCGCCGGCACAGGTTGCTCCTGCCGCAATACCCGCGTCAGTGACGCCTCCGGCACCAGTGATACCTCCTGCGCCAGTTGTGTCTGCACCCGCAAAATATATTTCTCCAAAGCCGGTCGTCGCGGCGCCGAAGCCATTCACAATTCCAGAGCCGGCGACGCAATCTGCCCCACATGCGTCCAAACAAACCGTTTATGAGCCCCCGAAGCCAAGGCAGACAACCTACGAACCGCCTGCACCTTCCCCTAAACTTTCGCCTGTGCCTTCCACGGCGTCTGCCCCTGTTTACGAAAAACAGTCCAGACCCGAACTGGTTGTGAAACAACCCAGGGAGTTGCCATTTTTGAAAATCTGGGAGCAGGTAAAAGTCAAGCTGCTTACCCCCAAGCGAGGCACCAGCCCGGCAAAACAGAAAATGATGATTCTGGTCTTGCCGGTTTTGATGGTGGTTTTACTGCTGGTGGTTGTTCATGCCATTAAAAAGCCGGCCAGCACCACGGCAAACTCCCCGGAAAAGGCATCCGTTGCCGTGGCTTTTAACGGCAAAATCGACTGGGAACTGCCGGCAGTCATTCCTGACAATCTGCGAAACCCCATGGTTTTTGGCGCTGTTACAGGCCAGAACAGAGAAACCGCAAACAGACCTGTGGTCAAAGGCATAGTTTACAGCGCGGATAATCCTTGTGCTGTTGTTGGCGACCGGATCGTCTCGGCGGGTGATACTTTCGGAGACATAAAGGTTGTGAAAATCAACCCCGATAGCGTTGAATTTGCTATGGGGGATAAAACTTGGGCTCAAAAAGTTGAGCGTTGAACGCAACATAAATCAAAGAAAATTTGTGTATCATGTTTAGAAAGGAACAAGGTATGAAAATGTCGACCAAATCAGGAACAATGTGTTTGCTGGCGATAGCCGCGGTTTTGCTGTCGCCCTGCGTTGTTGTGCTTGCCGCGGCAGCTGCTGATGAAAGCGAGCCGAATGCCGGCCAGATGGAGGTTCTGACAACCCTCGAGCAGCGTATGCAGAAGAAAATCAGCGTGGATTTCAGGGACACGGCGATTGACGATGTGATAAGGATTATGGCCGAGCAGGCCAACGTCGATGTCGTCAAGAGTCCGAAGGTCACCGGAACCGTAACCGCGAAGTTGAGCAACGTTCCTCTCGAAGAGGCGCTGCGAAATATTCTTGCCGCGCAGGGTTATGATTATGTGGCGAGCAAGAACATGATTAGAATCGCGCCGGTCGGTGAGATTTCGCAGGAGGCCGAGAAGCTGGTCACCAAGATTTATCGCATCAACTATGCCGATATCAAGGAGGTCGAAAGATCACTGGGCAAGTTTGTTTCTCAACGCGGTGCTATATCGACCAATCAAGGAACCAGCAACATTATCGTTAAAGACACCGAGAGCAACATCAAGGCAATCGGCACCTTCATCGAGGACATAGACCGTGTTACCCCTCAGATACTCGTTGAGGCCAGAATCTACGATATCACAAGCAAGAACGAGCTTGACCTCGGAGTCGAATGGATGGCGGGTCGTAATACCACTTATCATGATGGCACAGGCACGGCCGTTGTTCCTCCGGGAACCTTAGGCTCCAACGCCAGCGGCGATATCGACCCCTTCACAACGGGTATATTTACCGGCGCTACAGGCAAGACCAACGGCACTCAGGGCCTGCTTAAATTCGGCTGGCTGAAAGACAACCTGAATATAGACGTGGTTCTAAGGGCGCAGCAGAACCTGATTAACTCCAAGCTGCTCGCTAATCCGAGGATACTGGTGCTGGATAATGAAACCGCCAACATCGCGATTACTTCTCAAATCCCGTATCAGGAGCTATCCCAGACGTCTGGCGGCGGCAACATCGGCACAACGAGTTTCAAGGACGTGGGCGTAAAGCTTAAAGTTACGCCTCATCTGACACGCGCTGACAAAATACGGATGATAGTTGAGCCGGAATTCAGCGTCCAGACAGGCAACGTGACGTTCGCTACGGGCGACCTTACGTATCCGCAGCCCATTGTTGCTACGCGAACAGCTAAGACCACCCTGTTGGTTGACAGTGGCCAGACGGTGGTGCTCGGCGGCCTGCGCAAAAAAGACGTCAACAAAACGGTCAATAAAGTACCGCTCCTGGGCGATATACCTTTGATTTGCTACCTGTTCAGGTTTGAGGGTGAAGACACTGTCAACAGTGAAATGCTTGTCTTCATCACCCCAAGGATTGTCACAGAGACGTCGCTCACTGATATAGAAAAGAAGCAATACGAGGTAACGGAGTTCGCTGGCCCCGCGATTGAACTGACAAGGGCCGAAAAAGACGCCAAGGCCGGCAAAAGCGACAAGTAACAGCAGTTAATCAATGACTATATCCGCGTCAAGCGGATAAAAGCGAGATAGTCCCGAGTGTCGAACAATCGACCTCGGGACTATTTCTTTATTATCACGAGTTTTTTTCGGTTTCGTTGTGGCTTGCACACAAACACTTGTCTCGGCGAAGGCCGAGCCATAGCCGGACGGGTTCAGTTACAATACGATATTTTCGGTGCCTTATGTTTAATTCGTAAAGATGCTGCTGCAAAAATTATTTGTGGCGGTAAAGTTCCCAGCCGAGGTAATTCCCGATTGCTTCGGCGATGGCGTCGGCTTTCTGAGACATATTCATCGCCACGTGATGCTCAAAGCCCATCCTGCATATAAACTGCAAAAGGTTCTGCAGGTTTGGTATTTTCATCACGCCGTAGCCGCCGAATGTGTCGAGCGAGTCGTTTGTGAACTCGCCTTCGCCCACGTATGCGCTGATAACGCCCGCCGAGTCGTCGGTGGTGGTTCTGCAGAATGTCGCATTGCCCGGTGCGATTCTCCCGACCATTGTCCCGTATGTGTTATCTTTGCCGACCGAGCCGGCGATTATTTCCTGGTAATCCATCTTCGCGGATTTGAAAAAGCTCTTCGGCAGGTTGCTGCAATGGAACAAAACGCATTTGTCCGGGTCGTCGGCGTAATTATTATTCCAATCTAATAACGCACTCGGCGTCCCCGAAGCTAATTGCAGAATATACATTCCTAATAGTCCCGTGATATCGACCTCGCAGGCGCTTGGCATCAGCGACTCGCTCATCATACTCATCAGCGTGCAGGGGACTATCCCGAAAAATTCCTCTAAGCTCGTCCAGCACTGAATCGCCGTACCGTCAAGCTCGTTGTCTTTCACCCATTGGTCAATCACGTATCCGAACTTCGCCATTTTCAAAAGCGATTCGGCAGGTATTGAGTTAGTCGATGTATATTGCTGGATTTCGCTCAGTTTCTTTTTCACGTTCCTGTCGTTGTCAGCCAGGCGGCCAACTTTTCCGAGGATTTCAGAGAGGTCTATCGTCTCGACCGCTATGCCGGACAATTCAAGAATCTTTTCGCTGTATCGAACGGTGTTGAACGCCCCTGTGCGTGCGCCGATTGCGCCGAAGCGGGCGTTCCTGAGTCCTTTGACAATCCTGCAAACCGACGCGAAATCATCCAGTTCCTGTTTGAATTCCGCCGAAGCGACCGGCATAGTGTGCGTTTTAGTAAGTGTGTATGGAATGCCGGCCTGCCTGATGTTGTTGCAGACGCTCATTTTCCCACAGAACGAATCCCGTCTGTTGGCAATGGTCATTTGGCCCGGCGCATCAGGTTCGGCGTGAATGAGAATCGGCACATCAAGACCTGCGCGTTTTACCGACTCCGCGACGCCTTTCTCATCGCCGAAGTTGGGCAGCGTAACAATTATGCCGTCGATTTTATCGCCGTTTTTCGCGAAAAGTTCCGCGCACTTTTTCGCGTCCGCGTATGTCTCAACCGACCCGTATTTGGTATCCTGCATCGACAGGGCGATAGTGCCGAAACCGTTGCTCTTGAGCACTTCGAGAATATCTTTGCGCCCCTGCTTTGCCAGTATATCCGGGAAAAATCCCCTGTTTCCCGTGATTACCCCAAACGTTGTCTTTTGCATTTTATACCCTTTCTTGCTGTATTAATTTAAAGCGCGATTATAGCATACCAAATCGCTGAATTCCACAGCAACATTCCCGACCAATTTTTGCTTCGTATTGAAAAACCTGGCAAAAAAGAATAAACTGCCTCGTTAGCTTATTGATCCCCGATTGTGGTTCCAAGGAGCTTGAGTCGAGGACAGGAAGGACAGGTGCAAATATGAAGAGAGATTTAATTATTACGACAATTCTTTTAATTGTTCTGGTCGGCTGTAACGCCAACTTGAAGACCGGCCACGTCAATACCGTCAACAAACTGGTCATTCACGCTGATGCTAACAAGGTAACAATCAGTCCCGAAATTTACGGGCATTTTGCTGAGCACCTTGGGAGATGCGTTTATGAAGGGTTCTGGGTAGGCCCCAATTCGACAATCCCTAATACCCGTGGAATTCGCAACGATGTTGTTGATGCCCTCAAAAAGCTTAACGTTCCTGTAATACGCTGGCCGGGCGGCTGCTTTGCGGATGAGTATCACTGGAAAGACGGCGTTGGCCCCGTAGAGCAAAGGCCCTCGATGGTCAATACGCACTGGGGAATGATTACGGAGACGAATCGTTTCGGAACGCATGAGTTTATGGATTTGTGCGAAATGCTCGGCTGCCAGGCGTATATCAGCGGCAACGTCGGCTCAGGCACACCCGAAGAAATGCAGGACTGGGTCGAGTATATGACGTTTGGCGGCAAAAGTCAGATGGCCGATTTGCGCCGTGCCAACGGTCGCGAAAAACCGTGGAAGGTGAAGTATTTCGCGGTCGGCAACGAAAACTGGGGCTGCGGCGGGAATATGACGCCCGAGTATTACGCCGATGTTTTCAAGCGTTATGCGACGTATGTCAGAAATTATCCGGGTAACAACGTGACAAAAATAGCATGCGGCCCAAGCGGCGCGGATTATCACTGGCTTGAGGTGCTCCTGAACAAGGCGGCAGGGCAGATGGACGCGATAAGTATGCACTACTACGTAATGTCAGGTGACTGGAATAAAAAGGGCAGCGCAACGAACTTCGATGAGACCGGCTGGTTCAATGTGCTGAGGAATACGCTGGAGCTTGACGGGATACTTAAAAAGGCCGCAGATGTTATGGCCAAGTATGATAAGCAGGGGCGTATCGGGCTTTATGTCGATGAATGGGGGACGTGGTGGGACGCGGAAAAAGGCGATAACCCCGGGTTCCTGTATCAGCAAAATACACTCAGGGACGCCATCGTCGCCGGCTGCTTCCTGAATATCTTCAATCAGCATTGCGACAGGGTCAGGATGGCCAATATCGCCCAGATCAATAACGTTCTGCAGGCGATGGTCCTTACCAAAGGCGAAAAAATGATGGTCACGCCGACGTATCATGTGTTCGAGATGTTCAAGGTTCACCAGGGGGCACAGTTGCTGCCTTGCGATATTAACTCTAATCCCTACAAAAACGGCTCGGAATCTCTCACTGGTCTTTCCGCTTCGGCCTCGAAAGATAAATCCGGCAAAATCCACATCTCGATTTGCAATCTGAATCCCGAATTGCCCGCCGAGCTTGAATGCGGCTTCGAAGGATTTGCGGCGAAAAAGGTAACAGGCCGTATCCTTACGGCAGAAGCGATGAATGCGCATAATACCTTTGAAAAGCCCGATGCTGTCAGGCCTGTCGAGTTCAAAGGAATGGAAGTAAAGGATAGTAAAATTTTGGCTACTATTCCTTCAAAAGCAGTGGTGGTACTGGAGGCACAGTAGCCGTTGTGGTCTTATTTGCTTTTCTGGCCGTAATATGCGCCTTCGCCGTGTTTGCGAAGGTAGTGCTTGTCTAAGAGTTCTTTGCTGATTTGTCGCTGTTTCGGGCTTAAAACCAGCGTTCTCATTGCCATTGTCGCTATTTCTTCGAGAACGACCATTGCCTCGACCGCCTGCCCCGCGGTTTTTCCCCAGGTAAACGGCCCATGGTTGGCGACAAGCGCCGCCTGCATTTGCATCGGGTCAATCCTGGCAAACCGCTTGACGATTGCCTTGCCTGTATTCAGTTCATAGTCGTTTTGTATTTCTTTTTTTGTCAGTGGCCTAGTGACGGGCACCGCGCCATAAAAATAATCCGCGTGAGTTGTCCCTAAGCACGGTATTTCCCTGCATGCCTGCGCCCAGGCCGTCGCGCTCATCGAGTGCGTGTGGCATATTCCGCCTATCGATTTGAAGTTTCGATAAAGCTCAAGATGCGTCGGCGTATCGGAGGATGGCTTGAGGTTCCCTTCGACAATCTTGCCCGCCAAATCCACCAGCACTATCTTGTCCGCTGTCAGTTCCTCGTAGGATACGCCGCTGGGCTTTATAGCGATTATCCCCGCCGCACGGTCGATTCCGCTTACATTGCCCCAGCTATATATAATGAGGTTTCGTTTTTGCAGCTCGATATTCGCTTCACAAACAAATTTTTTCAGTTCTTCGTGCATAGGTCCTTAATATTCAAAAGTTCCTTCATAACGTTAACAAGCGTTCCCGAACCAAAAGCGTCGTGTATCTGTTTATAAAGGGCGTAAACCCTTTTGTAAATGGCGTGGTTTTCCGCAATTGGTTTGTAAGTAACCTTTTTTATCCCGCACATTGCCCCCTGCGCCTCGGCAAAATTCTTATAACCGCCCGCCGTAACCGCCGCCGCAATCGCCGCGCCGAGAGCGCAGCTTTGTGCCGAGCGTGACACCTTCATTTCTCTTCCCGTAACATCTGCGTAAATCTGCATAACCAGCGGGCTTTTTTCCGCGATGCCGCCACAGTTTATTATCTCCGATACCTTAACGCCATATTCCTCGAACCTGTTTATGATTGTCAATGCCCCGAACGCTGTTGCTTCAATCAGCGCGCGGTATATCTCTTCAGGCCTGGTATGCAGCGTCTGGCCAAGAAGTAAACCTGTCAGCCGCTGGTCAACTAAGATGGTGCGATTACCGTTATTCCAGTCCAGTGCCAGCAATCCGGATTGTCCGGGCTTTAGTTTTGCGGCCTTTTTGCTCAGCGCGTCGTGCGAACCCGCTATCTTACCTCCCGGCTGAATATAATTCACAAACCAGTTGAATATGTCCCCAACCGCCGACTGTCCCGCCTCCAGCCCGATATACCCCGGCAGTATCGACCCGTCAACTATTCCGCATATCCCCGGCACATCCGCCAATTGCTTCCCCGATTCGGCCACTAAAGTATCGCAGGTGCTTGTCCCGATTATCTTGACCAATTTTCCCGTCCCGATACCTGAGCCAACCGCTCCCAGATGCGCATCAAACGCGCCCACCGCAACCGATATTCCCGCATTTAGTCCTAACTTCTTTGCCCATTGCTGCGTGAGTTTCCCTGCCTCGGTTTCGACGGTATATGTCTTGTCATACAGCCGGCCGCGAAGCTCGCCCAGTTTGGGGTCCAATTTCGCCAGGAAATCCTTCGCAGGTAGTCCGCCCCAGTTCGCGTTGAACATTGCCTTATGTCCCGCTGCGCACCTGCTTCGTCTCATAATTTCGGGCTTTTCAGTGCCTGTAAGCACGGCGGGTATATAATCGCAGCACTCGACCCAGCTGTACGCCGCGTCAAAAACCTTCGGGTCAGTCCGCAGGCAGTGCAGTATCTTGCTGAAAAACCACTCCGAGGAATACACCTGTCCGCATTTGGCTAAATATTCCGGATGCTCTTTTTTAGCAAGTTCTGTTATTTGGGCCGCTTCAGCGAAACCCGTGTGGTCCTTCCACAGCCACGCCTGCGAGTTTTTATTTTTCTTAAACTCAGGCAGCATTCCTAATGGCGTCCCGTTCTTATCCACAGGCAGGGGGGTTGAGCCGGTCGTATCGACGCCGATACCTATAACTTGGCTTGCGTCGAATTTCTTAACAGCTTTCTTTGCCTGCCCTGAGCCAAGTCGAAGGGCCTGTCTAATCGCCTTTTTGATTGTTGCGTCGATGCCTTTGATGTAATCCGCCGGATTTTGTCTTGCGAGGTTATGGTCGTTCTTGTCTAAGATAATCCCGGCTTGTCCTGTCGGGTAGTTATAAACCGCCGTTCCGATTTCTTTTCCGTCCGTGATATCAACTATCACGCACCGAACCGAATTTGTCCCGTAATCCAATCCTATTGTATACGCCATTTTATAATCCTGTAATTAGCTTTTCGCTTTTCGTCTGCCAAGAATCTGGTCGGTTATGACGCCGATAAGAATTACTGTCCCCATCACCGCGAAATTCAGCGAGCTCGGAATACCAAGTAAATTGACAAGATTCTGCAAAACCTGCAACAATGCCGCGCCTATAACGATGCCGATAATAGACCCCTCGCCCCCGCGAAGCGAACACCCGCCCAGCACCGCCGCGGCGATTGCGTAAAGCTCGTAAAAACTGCCGTGTGATGAAGGCGAAATCGAATTGGTATAAAACGCCAGCAGTATTGCGCCAAAACCCGCCATTAATGCTGAAACAACATAAGAGCTTGCTATGACCAAAGATGTATTGATGCCGGAGAATCTCGCCGCCTCCTCGTTTCTGCCCACCGCGAAAAGGTATCGCCCATAAACCGAGCGATGCAGAACGACCCACATAATAAAGCTGATGATAATCAAAAGAACAAATGGCATTGGCACGCCCAGTACCTGGCCTGTAGTTAATTTCTGCAATGTCTCGAAACCCGTGCAGTAACCAAAGCCCAGCGTCTGGTCTTCCGCGATATACCGCGCCAGCCCCCGATAAAATAAAAGCCCGCACAGAGTGACAATAAAAGATTGCAAATGAATTTTCGTGACTAAGAAACCGTGAAAAACTCCCACCGCGATGGCAATCAGCAAAATCGCTGCGATAGCCAATGGCCACGGCCAGCCCCACCGCATCAGCATAAACGAAAGCAAAACCCCGAACAAAGCGAAAAGCGAACCCACCGAAAGGTCAATGCCGCCCGTGATAATTACTATACCCACGCCAATACTGAATATGCCGAACATCCCGACTAATCGCGCGGTATTCTGCAAATTCATACCGCTCAGAAACAGCGGATTGAGAATTGTCACCACAATGCATAAAACAACCAGCATCGCGAATATGCCGAGTTCCTTTTTCATTCTGCTCCTTAGTTATCCTTATTGCCTGCCCAGTTCGTCTGTCCGACCGCCAATCGTATTACGGCCTCTTCCTCGAACTTGTCGCGCGTAAGAATCCCCGTGATTTGACCTTCATGCATCACTGCGATGCGGTCGCTGACGCCAAGAATCTCTTCCATATCCGAGCTTATCATTACAATCACAACCCCGCTGTCAGCGAGATTGCGCATAAGATGATAAATTTCTGCCTTGGAGCCGACATCGATACCGCGAGTCGGCTCATCAAAGATGACAACCTTCGGCTTTAGAGCGAGCCATTTTGCCAAAACCACTTTTTGCTGATTTCCGCCGCTGAGATTTTTGACTAATGTCTCAACTGACGTAAGTTTCATTTTCAGCTTTTCGCATTGCTTCTCCGCGACGCCTGTTTCGCGGCTGCGCTGTATAAGGCCCAAAATGGTATAGCTGTTCAAATCAGGCAGCGTAATGTTCTCGCGAAAAGTCATATCTGTTATAAGTCCCGATTTCCTGCGGTCCTCCGGTATAAGATAAATTCCGTTTTCTATGGCGTCGCCCGCGCATCGTATCCTCAATTTTTCTCCGGCGATACTTACCGAGCCGCCCGTAGTCGTATCAACCCCGAAAATCGCGTGGGCCATTTCAGTCCTGCCCGCGCCCACAAGCCCCGCGAATCCGAGTATCTCTCCGCGCGATGCCTCAAACGTGATTTTATGGTGCGGGTATCTCTGCGTGGCCAAATCGCTGACGCGAAAATAATCATCTTTGGCCTGCGCCTTCGGCGAGACAAAGAAATCTTCGAGTTTTCTGCCAATCATCAGCCGAACCATATTGTCGTGAGTTATCTTGTCTCGTTCGAGCGAGCCGACGTTTGCCCCGTCTCGCAAGCCCACAACGCGGTCGGCACATTCCTTAACCTCCGACAATCGGTGCGATATGTAAATGATGCTTACGCCGCTGGAACGCAACTGCCTTATTACATCGAATAGTTTTTTTGTTTCCGTCAGAGTTAAACTCGACGTCGGCTCATCCATAATCAACAGCCGCGCGTTCAGCGAAAGAGCTTTTGCGACTTCCACCATTTGCTGTTGCGCGATGGACATCTGGCTCAAGATAGTTTTTGGGGGCAGATTGAGTCCCAATTGCTTCAGGTATGGCTCTGTCTCCGCCCACATCCGCTTCCGGTTGATAATCCTCAAAGGCCCCAGCCGCGTCGGCTCTCTGCCCAAAAATATGTTCCCTGCGATACTGAGATTATCCAGGATATTCAGCTCCTGGTGGATAAAGCCAATCCCCAGCTTGATTGCGTCGGACACGTTTTTAATAACGACGGGCTGACCCTCAATTTTGATTGTCCCCGAGTCCTGCTGCAGAACCCCGCCGAGTATATTCATCAGCGTTGACTTGCCCGCCCCGTTCTCGCCAATCAGGGCGACTACCTCGCCAGCATATACCGTCAGGTCAACCTTATCGAGTGCCTTCACGCCCGGAAAGCTCTTGTCGATTCCCTGCATCTCCAGCAATTGTCTGTCAGCGGTCATAAGTCAGTCAGCAATGACTCCGCGAATTTACTTTTTCAGGATTTCGTGAACCTTGTCCATAAACGGCACAACGTTGTCCTTTTTAATGATGACCGTCGGCACAATCAGCATCCCGTCCGCCGGTATCTTGGGGTCATTGCCTTTTACTAAGTCAGCCAGCACCTTCATCGAGCGGTATCCGAACTCGTATGGCTGCTGCACGACCGTCCCGTATATGTGCCCGTCCCGCACGCCCGTCAGCGTTTCCTCATTCTCATCGAAGCATACGATTTTCACCTTCTCTAACTTACCTGCATCCTTGATGGCGTTGAGGATAGCGGGCCCGTTGTAATTCCAGAGCCCTACGCAGCAGGCCAAATCAGGATATTTCACCAATGTGTCCGCCACGTTCGATTTTGCCCTCACCGGGTCACCGTTGTCCGTCCTTACGTCGATGATTTCGATTTTCGTCCCCGCGATTGCCTCTTTGATGCCCTGTATTCTTTCCTTTGCGTTCTGTGTATCCTGTTTGCCCACAAACAGCATTATCTTCCCGCCGTCAGGCAGGACCTCTTTAATCATCTCGCCTGCCTGCCTGCCCGCCGCCACGTTGTCCGTCCCGATATAGCATTTCCGCTTGCTCCCCGGTATGTCACTGTCGCAGGTGATAACCGTTATCTTTCCCGCAAGCTCATCAATGAACGGCTTCTGGTTTAACGGGTCAATAGGCGATATCGCGATTCCTTTCACGCCTCTCGCTAACAAATCATCGATAATCCTTCGCTGTTCTGCCGACGTTGCGTCCGATGTAATTCTGAAATCAACATCCATATCCGGCGACTCGCTCGCTGCCTTCTCGCATCCTCTTCTCGCGAAAACCCAGAAATTTGCCGTGTTATTGGTTATGAAAGCTAATTTGGTTTTCCCCGGTTTGCCGCCTTCCTTTTTGGAGCATCCTGCTGTAACTATGCTTAATACAAGCGCACATGCCATTAAACTGATGAAAACGATTTTCTTCATTTTTGAATCCTTTCATATAAGCTTTTTCATAAGTAATAATGCGCGATGAAGGGCTATTATATGTATTTGCCTGCCTTCATCAACATCCCTTTTAATCTTCTTGTGGCCAAATCCGTCTCTAATGTTTGAAATGCCCGATGTTACAAAATTGGCCAAACCCAAACAGACATTTACCGCTGATTGGGAATCCCTGAAAAAGCGCAACCCAGCACCCGACTGGTTTTGCTACGCGAAGTTCGACGCAGAACAAGGCCCTGCGGCGCAATGCGAGAGGGAAGTGGGCCGGGCAGGATTTGAACCTACCCCACTGGTGCTATCAAAAACCACGATTTCAGCAAGTGGCGGCACAGAATCCGGCACACCTAATTCCAAAGACCCTGATTTGGCGTTGGTCGTCGAACGCTGGCCAGACCTGCCGGAGCATATCAAAGCAGCAATCAAAGCGTTAATCCAAACTAATAACACGGAGAAAAAGTAAATGGCAAAAGAAACGACCAAAAAGAAAGAGACCTCGCCTAAGACAGAGAGCTTAGCAAAAAGAGAATACACCGAGGATGAGAAAGCAAGTATTGCCAGGTATCAAGATTTGGCCAAAAACAAACCCGTAAAATTCAAAGAGGTTAAGGGTGAGTCAGGAAAAGTGAGTATAGCCCTTGAATACCCTGAAGGCCAGTTACGCGAAGCTAAAATGTCTGAGGCATTTGGAACTTGGAACGGCAGACCATGACCTTAGCAACTATTTGCTTGCACAAGTGGCTGGGACGTTTGAGGGAACTGTATCGAGCGATAGTCATGATACCAAAGCAGTTGTAGCTGCAACCAATATGGTTATGGCTATATTAAACGGGATACAGCCACAAGATGAGTTTGAAGGTATGCTGGCCATCCAAATGATAGGCGTACACAACGTAGCGATGGCAGCCATAAGGCGAGGAATGCTTAAAGACCAGACCTTTGTAGGAATACAAGCAAATGCAGACCGGGCAACTAAGATGTTGAGGACTTTCGCGGTGCAAATGGAAGCATTGAAGAAGTATCGAACAAGCGGCCCGCAAAAGACGATTGTTGAGAACGTTAATGTCAACGAAGGTGGTCAGGCAATTGT
>PLLM01000067.1 GCA_003141275.1 Phycisphaerales bacterium | reverse complement strand
ACAATAAGCTGGGCAATCATTACAACGAACATTAACAGAATCAGCGTAATAACAGCCCTGCTGAGTCGAGCAATATATTCCAAGCCCTTCTTTTTTGCCATTGTTGTGTCCCCTTTACTAAAACTCCCTGTTTAAGAATGTCTCCCACATCAAAAAGAGCAAAACAACTGTGCCGATAACAAGCGTGCCAAAGCCCCACCAAAGTGTCCATTGCTGTATGAGGGTAATAAACATCCAGAGTGCAAAACCGAGTCCCATCAGTCTGGTTGTGTACCACCGGGTTTTGCTCAGACCCACAAGGCCCGCCCCGAGGTAGGCCAGCAGACCTATACCGCAAATCAGCCATCCTCCGATAAAACATTTTTCGGGCAGCGGGAATACAAAGTAGCCGGACGAATTGGCACGCCAGAAAAGGTACCACCAGACCAGACCAATGGCCAGAATCATCGAGATAAGACCTGCGCATATTTTTGCCGCGAATATTGTTATTCTGCGTGTTGAACGATGAACGATAAATCCCCATGTCCCCATAAAGTCATCGACCCAGAACTGGCGTACGCCGAGCGCCAGGCCGAGTCCTACAGCCGACATAAACACCAATACACTAAAATCACTAATCGGGTGCCTTAGTAATTCGTAACCCGTAACTTCCGAATAACGTTCGAAAACGCGATACTGGTCTCCTATTTGTCGTTGTTTGCTGTCTATAAGTTTTATACTGCCGATAAGCAGCAGGATTGCCGCCGCTGTAGCCATCCAGGGCAGGCACTCGCGAAGCTCTTTTTTAAGTAATGCGAAGAATCTCATTTTATTTCGCCTCCCAGGTAAATGGTTTGTTTCGGCCGGCAGGGGCGGTATATTCGATAAACTGGTCTTCAAGATTCATATTTATGGTCTGATAGTCCGTAGCGCCGCTGGATTTTGCCCATTCGGCTATTTTTTCATCAGCCGTCCCGACCAGAATTATTTCAAGCTCTTTATCAGAACGCCTGGAGCCAAGCAGACCCTCGATATCGACGGTTTCGGGCGGGGATTGATTGAAAACGAATTTCACTTTTTTTACCGCCGACCTGAATTGCTCAAGGGAACAATCCGCCCTGATTACTCCTTTGTCTATTACGACGATTTTGTCGGCGACCCGTTCGATATCGCCGAGGATATGGCTTGAGAAAAGAATCGTCCTGCCCTGGCGCATAATCAGCTCAATTATTCCTTCGAGGAATTGGCGTCTTATCGCGGCGTCAAGCCCCAGTGTCGGGTCATCCATTATCAATAGTTCCGGGTTCGGCGCAAGTGTAAGGGCAAGCGATACATGTGCACGCTGACCGTTCGAGAGATGTTTTATCTTTTGTTTTTTCGACAGGCCGAAGTACTCAATCATATCCCAAAAGAATCTGCTGTCCCACCCGGCTTCGCCTTGCTTCGCCGAGGCGAGTTGTTCATGGAAAAACGCGCTTTGGAATTTCGCAATCTCGGTGATTGTCATCCAGCGAATCAGGCGATGGCCCTCCGCGACATAGCCGATACGCTGGCGAATTGCGGGCGTTAGGTTCTGGGAATCGCAGCTGAGCAATCTGGATGAGCCGGCCGTTGGCTTCAGGAATCCCAGCAAAAGTTTTATCGCGGTTGTTTTGCCCGAACCGTTTCTGCCGACGAAGCCGCAGATACATCCTCGCGGAATCTTCAAATCGATGTGGTCCACTGCAAGCTTGTCGCTGTAAAATTTTGTCAGGCCCTGTGTTTCCAATACGAACTCAGTCATTTTTTTTGCCTCCCGCCCTGACGTGTTTTGATGAATTTTTCCAATCTGTCTTTGAACATCGCGATTATATCCTGTGATTCGAGACCGAGATTAAGTCCTCTTGAGAGAATGCCGTCTATTCTGTCCGCTAACATATTTATATCTGCCGCGTCTTTGCTTCGCAGTGCCGGGTCTGCAACGAATGTCCCCGAGCCGGTTTTTGTGGTTACTAAGCCGGTTTGTTCGAGTATTGTGTATGCGCGTGCGACGGTGTTGGGATTTATCACAAGCTCCGAGGCGAGCTTTCGCACGGCAGGGAGCTTGTCGCCGACGGCTAACTGGCCTTTGGCGATTGCCTCGCCGACCTGCTCGACGATTTGCAGGTAAATCGGCTCATCAGAACCCGGCGTTATTTGTATCCAAAGTGCCATTAAAACCTTCTTTCTACTTACTGCTAACGCAACCCTTACTACCCTTGTCGGCAGTAGTGTATTATTATCATTAGTACATTATGTACTATTGCCAAAAACAACGCAAGAGGATTTTTAAGAATTTTTTAAAATTTTTTAGCCCTCTGTCCCATATTATCCGTGATGCCAAAAGGGCATCTGGGATTTCAAAAAATATGCTTGGGGAGGGCGTTTTTGTTCGGTTTTTGTTAGGGTTTTTTGGGGGGTCTTACCGATAGTATTTTTGCCACAAAGTCACAAAGACACGAAGAGAAAAATAATTAAAAAAACTTAGGGCCTTGGTGCCTTAGTGGTGAAGAATGGAGCGTGTATTATGATAGAAAGAATAGGGCCGGTGTGCAGATTCGGGCCTGGCGGGGATTATGAGTCGGTTTGGCCGGGCGACTGGATGGAACAGGCGACGCAGCCGAAAAACGCGATTGGCCGGCTGCTGGATGTTATTGCGGGTATGACGGACGTGCTTCGCGGCGGCAACCGCTGCGTCGAGGTAACCGGTCCGATTGATATAGAGCAGGAGAACAAGTCGTATGAGTCAGACCAACGAGGAGCCGGCGTCAGGCGAGGGGCTTACGCCGAGGCAGGTTCAGTTACTAAGCACAATCGCGGGGTTTCGGACCAGCCGGGGCTATTTGCCGACGATTGGAGAATTAGCTCAGCAGCTAAGCATAAGCCGAGCAACCGCATTCGGACACATCGAACAACTGCGAAGAAAAGGGCTTCTGTCGGGTCAGCAGTGTCCTTCGACGAAGGCCAGGGCACGCTCTTTGAACTTGACTTCAAAGGCGCGAAGACGGCTTAAACAAATTCCTGATATCGAGCATCGATATTCAAACGAGTATCAAGAATCGAGTATCGAGAATCGAAGCGAAGGCATTCCCCTTGTGGGCAGAGTTGCCGCTGGATTACCCGTTGAGGCGGTTGAGAACAAAGATTACCTTTCCATCGAATCCTGCTTTGGTAATACAGGCGACATATTCGCCCTTGAGGTCAAAGGCGACAGTATGGTAGGCGAGAACATACGCGAGGGGGATTACGTTATCTGTAAACGAACATCCACGGCCTCGAATGGTCAATTGGTTGTTGCGATAATCGATAACGAAGACGCGACCTTAAAAAGGTTCTACAAGGAAAATAATCTTGTTCGTTTGCAGCCGGCAAACGACGCATACGAGCCGATTTATTCAGACAATTGTCAAATCCAGGGCGTAGTCATCGGTCTTGTAAGAAAACTGTAGTGCGGTTATAGTTTGTGGCTCGTGTATTAAGGAAGCCGGCGAATGGAAATAAAATTAAGATTTCTCGGTGCCGCACAGAACGTAACGGGTTCAAGGCATCTTCTTGAGGTTGACGGGATAAAGCTACTCGTTGACTGTGGGCTTTATCAGGAAAGGCAGTTTCTTGCGAGAAACTGGGAGCCGTTCGCGGTTCCGCCTGAGAGTATAAACGCTGTATTCCTCACGCACGCCCATCTGGACCATTGTGGATTATTGCCCAAGCTTGTGCGAGATGGCTTTGCGGGGAGGATTTATTGCACACAAGCCACGGCAGAGATAGCACGGATTATACTGCTGGATTCCGCCAAGATACAGGAAGAAGACGCTGCGCACAAACTCGAAAGACACCAAAAAGAAGGCAAAACGGGGCCTTATCCGGAAGCCCCTCTTTACACAACTAAAGACGTGGAGGCCTGCTTCCCGCATTTTGAGCCGGTCAAATACGCACAGCAGATAAAGATTGCCGATGGTATCGAGATTACCCTTTGCGACGCCGGGCATGTGCTTGGCTCGGCAATGATACGAGTTGACGTGAATCGTAACGGCGATAAAAGAACAGTGCTGTTTACCGGCGATTTAGGCAGGGCCGGCAGGCCGATTCTGCCCGACCCCAGCGTTCCCGAAAAGGCGGATTACCTTGTTATCGAATCGACTTATGGCGACAGGGTTCACTGTGATACCTGCGACGTGAAAAAACAGATGGCGGACGTTATCAACGCGACCAGAGACAGGGGCGGCAACATCGTTGTCCCCAGCTTCGCGCTGGAACGTTCGCAGGAAATCCTTTTCTACGTCAAGGAGCTGTTATCTGAAAATGCCATACCGCACCTGATAATTTTCTTAGACAGCCCGATGGCGGCCAAGATTACCGAGATTTTCAGGAATCATCAGGAACTGTTCGATGAAGAGACACAAAAGATGCTCCGGGAACATCATTCGCCCTTTGACCTGCCCGAATTGAAGGTTACGACGACAAGTGAGGAATCAAAGGCAATCAATCATATAACGGGAACCGTAATGATTATCGCCGGGGCCGGTATGTGCACAGGAGGCAGGATAAAACATCATTTAGTCAATAACATCTCACGAAAAGAAAGCACGATAATGTTCGTTGGCTATCAGGCGATTGGCACATTGGGCAGGTTAATCGTCGATGGTGCCAAAAAGGTGCGAATACTCGGCGAAGAATACAAAGTCAAGGCCAAGGTGGTGCAGATAAGCGGTTTTTCGGCTCACGCCGACAAAAACGACATGCTTAACTGGCTTAAAAAATTAGAATCGCCTCCCAAACAAATCTTCCTTGTCCACGGTGAACCGGAAAGCGCAAAGGCATTCAGCGAATTTTTAAGGGCCAAAACCGGCTGGCAGGTCAGCGTTCCCGCTTACGAAGACCAGGTCGTTCTCGAATAACATGTTATTATCGATTGTTTCGAAGGGCTGATGAAATGTGTGAATTCTGTTTGAAGCACGGCGAAGGCCAAAAGTGGTATCTTCAGGCGAATAATTATTCGGAGGATTTGCTAAACGACATCCGCAGGCGGAAAATGATTGAGAATTTCGCTGCGGACGGCGAATCCACAGCCAAAACCATCGAGAAGATGGATAAGCTTTCCACTGCACCCAAATTCATACAGGCGCTGGTCAGGCGACTTGTTCCGCGGAAGATGAAAAAGCGGCATTACGGGCAGGTTGTGCCTATCGAGGACGTCGAAAAAATCTTCGGCTTTGTGAATTCGATTGTGCGAGTTGCGTGCTATTGCCGGCATTTTACCGTGGGCAAGGAGAAACGATACTGCTACGGTATAAGTATGGGGCCCAACGGCGGCAAGTTCGGCGAGCTTATGAAAAATGTTGACACAAGCTTCCTCACCGGCCCGGATTCTGTGGGCGCGGAAACCCTTACTAAAGAGCAAGCAATCGCAAGTTTCCGAGAGCACGAAAAGGAAGGGCTTTGTCATACCGTTTGGACTTTCCAGACGCCGTTTATAGGCGGGATATGCAACTGCGACCGTGCCGACTGCCTGGCGATGCGGTCCACGGTAACTCACAACATTCCCGTGATGTTCCGCGCCGAGTTTATTGCCGAAGCGAATCCCGACAAATGCGTTGGGTGCAGGCAGTGTATGAAACTGTGTCAGTTCGGCGCGATTTCTTACAGCGCATCAAACAAGAAAGCCGTCATCGACAAAATGAAATGCTACGGCTGCGGAATATGCAGGGCTGCCTGCGTCAAAGACGCAATCCATCTTGAACCTCGCGCAAATGACCCTGTGGTTGCGAAAATCTGGTAATTTGATTAGCTGCGGAGTTTGTGCAGGATATGCCAATACGCGCCGCGTGAGCCGGTCTTAATGGCGTCAACGAGTTCGGTGTTGTCATTATAATTGTGGTCGGTAAGTAATGGGTCGGTTTCGTCAATCGGCTCGAAGAAACGCTTGTCGCCTGCGATAAAGTCCTTTATCAATCTCGCCGGATTTTGGCCCATCAGGTGCGATATGTAAAACGTCGGCTGGAACAGATTCACAGGGCCGGCATATTTGCGTTTAATGTTAGGGTTTGTTTCCATCGGCCCTTCGGCAGCAGCCGTAATTGCCATATCAGTTCCGGGGTAAATTCGCACGCCCAGCGGCGCTCCTGCGCAGTCGGGATTGATTTGTTTGATGAAGTCGATTGATTCTCTGACTGATGCGGGCGTTTCGCCGGGGCCTCCGAAAATCAGGTCAATCATCACGGTGATTCCGTT
>PLLM01000069.1 GCA_003141275.1 Phycisphaerales bacterium | reverse complement strand
ATCAAAATTGACGCCAACGACCTGCACGCTCTCGAAATGGCCAACTCCGACACGATTGAAGTTGGCGAATGGGTAATCGCCATAGGCAATCCCTTCGGGCTTAGCCACACAGTTACAGTCGGCGTCGTCAGCGCAAAAGGCAGAAACGGCCTGGGGCTTTCAACATACGAGGACTTTATACAAACCGACGCGGCAATCAACCCCGGCAACTCCGGCGGCCCGCTGATTGACCTCGACGGTAAAGTCGTCGGCATCAACACCGCCATCGTCGGCTCAGGCGGCAATATCGGCATAGGTCTCGCTATCCCCATAAATATAGCAAAGTCCGTTTACGACCAGCTTGTCCAGAAAGGCAAAGTCGTCCGTGGTTTCCTCGGCATCACCATCCAGAACATCACGCCCGACCTGGCTGAATCATTCAAACTCAAGGATACCAAAGGCGTCATCATTCCCGACGTTTCATCTGATTCGGCGGCAGCCAAAGCGGGCCTCAAAGCCGGGGACATCATCATCGCGTTTGACGGCCAGCCCGTCGAAAAAGCAGCGGAATTTCAAAGACGCGTAGCAATGAAAAAACCGGGCAGCGAAGTCGAAATCACCGTTCTGCGCGACGGGAAAAAGCAGACGCTTACCGCCAAACTCGAAGAAAGACCGTCCAATGAACAGCTCGCCGCCGAACCCACGAAAAGTCAAACCGCCGAAAAACTCGGTTTAACCATCCAGAATCTTACCGACGATTTAGCCAAACAGTTTGGATTAGTTGGACAAAAAGGGGTCATCGTTACCGACGTGGAGCCCGGCTCGCCGGCAGCAATGGCCGGTATTCAGCCCGGAAGCTTAATTCAGGAAGTGAACCGAAAGCCGGTTGAAAATGTTAAGGAATTCAAAGAGGCGGTAGACGCAGCCGCTAAAGAAGGAAAAGTAATGTTACGCGTCAGGTACGAAAAAAGCAGTATTTTCATCGTCCTGACAATCCCTAAGGATTAATTACACAGCAAGTGTATATTTGCTAACCTGAATCCAAAAGCCCCGTTCCCACGGGGCTTTTTTTATTGCCGCCGCAATATGGCAAAGGTCTGTGCCCAAAACTCAAAACTAAAAACTTTTATCCGCCTTATGTTTGGCGAACAACACTCAAATCTAATCTCAATCCTTAATTCCTGAGGCAATAATTGATGAAAAGTGGGCTTGCTTTTCAAACCCCGAATTGATATAATTTTCCAAACTTAGGCATGTTCAAAAAGAGGGTCAATAGCGACAAATGAAGGTATTGCTGAACGCCAAACAAATCGACAGCGCTCTCAACAAGCTGACAAATCGTATTGTCGCCGATATTCCCGAAGGCGTCGAAATCGCCGTAATAGGAATCCGCAGCAGGGGCGAAATCGTCGCACAGCGATTGGCCGGACGACTATCCAAAAAAATCGGCAGCGAAATACCCTGCGGGACGCTCGATATCACCCTCTACCGCGACGACCTCAATTCACCTAAAAGCGGTTCGCAGCCGCAGGTTCGCACCACTGAAATCCGCTTCGATATAGACGACAAACTCATAATCCTGGTCGATGACGTTCTGCATACGGGCCGTTCAACAAGAGCGGCAATGGACGCGCTGATTGACCTGGGCAGACCAAAGGCAATTCGTCTGGCGGTGCTCGTTGACAGGGCCGGGCGGGAATTTCCCATCCAGGCCGACTACGCCGGCTATAAAGCGGTCGCCAAGCCCGGACAATTAGTCCAGGTGCTGTTGAAAGAATCGGACGACAAAGAACAGGTCATAGTTAAATAACCTGATTAAAAATTAAATTAAGGCGGTTGCCAGGTATGGCTGAAAAGGGCAAAACAAGGGAGTTTAAGTGGCAGCGCAAACATCTGCTCGGCCTTAGAGATTTAACCGCTGAAGAAATCACTTATCTCCTCGATACCGCGCAGGGCTTTGAGGAAATAAGCGCAAGAGCGGTCAAAAAGGCCCCGCCCCTGCGAGGCAAGCTCGTGGTCAATCTTTTCTTCGAGGACAGCACCCGCACACGGAACAGCTTCGCCCTGGCCGCAAACCGGCTCAGCGCAGACGTCGTCGAGTTCACCAAAAAAGACAGCTCCGTCAGCAAGGGCGAGACACTTCTCGATACCGCACGCAACCTCGAGGCGATGGGCATCGATATCGTCGTCATCCGGCACAACGCCGGCGGCGCGCCTACGCTGCTCAGCAAATACATCAACGCCTGCGTCGTCAACGCCGGCGACGGCTTCTGCGAGCACCCGACACAGGGCCTGCTCGACGTCTTCACCATTCGCAAACGCAAAGGTTCGCTCAAGGGGCTCAAAATCGCAATCGTAGGCGACATATCACACTCGCGGGTGGCACGCAGCGATATGTGGGCGATGACAAAACTAGGGGCAGAAGTAACATTCGTCGGGCCTCCGACGCTGATGCCGCCAAAAGTTGAACAGCTGCCCGTCAAAGTCAGCTATTCACTCGACGACGTTATCGAAAAAGTTGACGTTATAAATATGCTCCGCATCCAGTTCGAACGCTTAGGCGGCAACCCGTTCCCGTCAGTCCGCGAATACTCGCACTACTTCGGCTTGACCGTGGAGCGAATGAAAAGGGCAAAACCCGACATCCTCGTTATGCACCCGGGCCCGATAAACAGGGGACTTGAAATAGAAAGCGAAGTCGCCGACGGCAAAAACAGCGTAATACTCCAGCAGGTAACCAACGGCGTCACAGTAAGAATGGCCACGTTGTTCTTGGTCAATCAGGCCGCAGCCGAAAAACCGGCAGAAATACAAAATGGTTAATAAAATAAAAAAACTTATGGGCGATGAGCTGCTGATAAAAAATGGTCACGTAATCGACCCGGCGAACAAAATCAACAAAAAGTGCGACGTGCTGATTGCCAACGAAAAATTTGTCGAAGTCGGGCACATTAAAAAACAGGTCGCCAATGTAATCGACGCGACGGGCAAACTCGTCGTGCCGGGCCTGATTGACATCCACGTTCATTTCCGTGAACCGGGCAATGAGGAAGAAGAAACCATCGCCAGCGGCTCAGCCGCGGCCGTCGCTGGGGGATTCACATCGGTCGTTTGCATGCCCAACACAACGCCGCCGATAGAAGATGAAACCGACGTCGAATACGTTCATCGCAAGGCAAGAAAAGCCAGAAAAACGCACGTTTATACGATGGGTGCCATCACAAAAAGTCGCGAGGGCGTAGAACTTGCCGAAATGGGCTTTATGGCTCAGGCCGGCGCGGTCGGCTTCACCGACGACGGAAACGGCGTCCAGGATGTCTCCGTTATGCTGCGGGCGCTCAAATATGCTCAGATGTTCAACGTCGTAATCGCCCAGCACTGCCAGGATGATAAACTCGCCGGCAAAGGCGTGATGAATGCCGGCTACTACTCAACAATACTGGGCCTGCCGGGGCTTGACCCGCTGGCTGAAGAAGCAATGCTCTGGCGAGACATTCAGCTTGTCAAAAAAATCAAGACAGGAACGGTTCGCTATCACGCACAGCACATCTCGACCGCCGGCTCAGTCGAACTGATTCGGGCCGCCAAAAAACAAGACCTGCCCGTAACCTGCGAGGCAACACCCCATCACCTGCTACTGACCGAAAAATACTGCGCAGAATATGACACCAACTATAAGGTAAACCCGCCTCTGCGAACTCAAAAAGATATCGAAGCCCTCAAAGAGGCGATTGCCGACGGGCTGATTGACGCATTGGTTACCGACCACGCCCCCCACCTGCAAAGCGAAAAGGAACTGGAGTTTCTGGCGGCGCCGTTTGGGCTCATCGGGCTGGAGTGCGCTTTGCCTCTTTACATCAAGGCGCTGATTGAGCCGGGAATTCTCGACTGGCCCGGACTGATTCGCCTTATGGCCGAAAAACCCGCGAAAATAATTGGCGTCGATAAAGGAACGATGACCAAAGGCAGGCAGGCCGACGTAACAATCATCGACCCCAACGCCGAATACAAAATCGACGTAAACACCTTCCGCTCAAAAAGCAAAAACTGCCCCTATCACGGCTGGACCGTTAAGGGCAAAGTTGAAAAAACGATTGTCGGCGGAGAAATAAGGTTCTCTGTATAAATTTGTCCGCCGAGGGCGAGACCTCGCCAACAGGCGGGTCCGCCGAAAGTAAGGCGTAATTGAACAATGCCGGTTATTATCGACGGGCACAACCTGCTGTGGGCCATTCAGAACCCTGACGATGACACATCCATAACCGATGTCGCAATGTGTCAGGTTCTCGATACATACTTCGGCTTTACACGCGACAAAGCCGAAATCATCTTCGACGGCATCGGTCCGCCCGACAAAACAGGATTCAATAATATAAGCAATCTGGAAATTACCTTCTCAGGCCGCAATACCGATTGCGACGCTATTATTGAACAAAGAATACTCGATAGCACCGCACCCGCACACCTCACCATTGTCAGCACCGACCGCAGAATTCGCGACGCCGCGTCCGCTCGAAAAGCAACCTCTATCCAATCCGACGAATTCTGGACCATCGTAATAAAACGGCTCAGCAAACAAAAACGTAGCAAAGAACCCGCCGGCAAACGCGCCGGCCTGACCGAAAGCGAAACCCAACTCTGGCTCAAAACCTTCGGCCTTAACCGGTAACGACCGCAGAAAAACAATGAACGACTCCGACAAAACCAAAGAACAGCTTATCCAGGAAATTGAACTTCTGCGAACCCTCATAGATTCCCTGCCCGACCGCCTCTACGTAAAGGACGCGAAAAGCAGATTTGTCATCTGCAACAAGGCCGTCGCCGAGGACACAGACCTGTCGTTTTCGGGAGACCCGACTGGCAAGAACGATTTCGATTTATTCGAGCCCGAATTGGCCGGCACTCTCTACGCAACCGAGCAGGAGATAATCAGGACCGGCAACCCAATGGTTAATGAGGAATTGCACAGGACTCGCCGCAAAGACGGACAACCCAACTGGAGTTTGTGCACAAAGCTGCCCTGGCGGGACAAAAACGGGAACATCATCGGTATCATCGGCGCAAACCGGGATATCACCGACTATAAAAAAATCGAAGAAGCACTGCGGGAGTCCGAGGCCAGATACAAGGCGATATTTAATTACGCCACCGAAGGAATCGTCGTCACGGATATTGAAACGAAACAGCACAGGTACGCCAACCCGGCTGCCTGCAGGATGTTTGGATACACCGCCGAAGAATTTCAGCATATGGCCGTGTATGACATACATCCGAAAGAGTACATGCCTTCTGTAATCGCCGGATTCGAGGCCCAGGCGCGAGGCGAAAAAACGCTGGTCCCAAATGTCCCCTGCCTCCACAGGAACGGAACCGTCTTTTACGCTGACATCGACACAACCTGCGTCATCATAGACCAAAGACCGTGCAACGTGGGATTATTTACCGACATCACCGAACGCAAGAAGACGGAGAAAATGCTGCGGGAGAGTGAGGAAAGATTCCGTAGTATCTTCGAGAACTCGCGGGACGCTATGATGACCATTGTACCGCCTTCGTGGAAATTTGTCCTGGGCAATCCGGCGGCATTCGAAATGTTCGGGGCCAAGGATGCGGCGGAGTTTGCCTCGCTGGGGCCATGGGATGTATCCCCTGAACGGCAGCCCGACGGCCGTCTCTCGGCCGACAAGGCCCGGGAAATGATCGAGACAGCCATGCGCGAGGGTTTCCACTTCTTCGAGTGGACGCACAAGCGGCTGGGTGGCGAGAATTTCTCCTCCACTGTGCTGCTCACCAGTATGAAGATGGCCGGGCAGAAGCTTATCCAGGCCACCGTCCGCGACATCACCGAACGCAAACACACCGAAGAAGCCCTGCGGCAGTCCGAAGAAAAATTCAGGGGTCTTGCCGAGCGAAGCTCGGATATGATTTTCATGACAGACACGCGGGGTTTCATAACATATCTGTCGCCTGCCAGTAACAAGATATTCAGCTACAAGCCGGAAGAAATGGTCGGTAAAAACTTCGCAAATTTTCTGGTAAAATCTGAAATACCGAAAGCCACAAAAAGATTCACCGAAAAGCTGCAGGGTAAAAAACTCGATGTCCTTCACCTTGAAGCCGAAAAGAAAGATGGTTCCCGCGTATTTATCGAACTAAGTTCCTCCCTGATAATACAGGACGGCAAAGCCGTCGGGACACAGGGAATCATAAAAGACGTCACTGAACGTAAAAAGGCCGAAGAACAGCTTAAAAAGGCCCACGAAGAGCTTGAAACAAGAGTAAAACAAAGAACTGCCGACCTGGCCAAAGCGGTCGAAACTTTACAAAAAGAAATTGCCGAACGCAAACGTGCCGAAGAGTCGCTCCGCAGCGCCGAAGTGAGATTCAGAAGCATCTTCGAAAACACCGTCATCGGACTCTACAGAACCACACCCGACGGCCGAATACTCATGGCTAATCCCGCCCTGATTAAAATGATGGGCTGCCGGTCTTTCAAAGAACTGGCCAATTTTAATGTCGAAAAAAACGGCTTTGACCCTTCAACGCCGCGCTCTATATTCAAAGAGCGTATAAAAAAAGAGGGCAGAATCATAGGTCTTGAGTTCGCCTGGCGCAGACCCAACGGCACAAAGCTTTTTGTTTCAGAAAGCGCGTTCGCCGTAAAAGACGCCAAAGGCAAAATTCTCTATTATGAAGGCACAGCTCAGGACATCACACAACGTAAAGAGGCAGAGGGAAAACTCATGCTCTATCAGCAGCAACTGCGTTCCCTTGCTTCGGAACTGTCGCTGGCCGAGGAACGGCTCAGAAGGCGAATCGCCGCCGAACTCCACGACCACATCGCTCAGAATCTCGCCATCTCCAAAATCAAACTTGAATCGCTGGCAGACAACGCCGAACCGGATTTGGTCAAATCACTGAATGAGGTAAACAGCCTCATCTCGCAGACAATCGAGGCAACGCGTTCACTGACTTTTGAGATAAGTCCGCCCGTTCTTTACGAACTCGGATTCGAAGCGGCGGTCAAATGGCTGGCCAAGCAAACAAGGCAGCGATTCGGTCTGGAAGTCGAGTTCGCCGACGATGGCAAACCAAAACCTCTCAATACCGATATCCGCGTCCTGCTCTTTCAGGCGGTCCGCGAGCTGCTGGTCAACGTCGTCAAGCACGCAAAGGCAAAAAAGGCAAAGGTTTTCACCTGCAGGATTCAAAAAAACATCCAGGTAACCGTGGAAGATAACGGCGTCGGCTTCGACGCCGAGGCGATTAGCGCCGTCAAGGACCCCGCAAAAGGGGGATTCGGCCTGTTCAATATCCGAGAACGACTTGACCAGATAGGCGGAAGCGTTATTATAGATGCCAAGGCAGGGAAAGGTACACAAATCACCTTGACTGCCCCTGTAGAAAAGCAGGAAAAGCCACATACCCGTTTTGCAGGCGCCCGCCCTGACAAAAACAGGAGGCGGCAGAAAAAGAAAGAGTGACCGGCTTAATCCGGACTATCTCGAAAAATCGCGGGACAGGAGCATAAAAAATGAGCACAAGAATCCTGTTGGCAGACGACCACAAAATCACCCGCCAAGGCCTCCGCTCACTTCTCGAAAAACAAAAGGATATGGAGGTCATCGCCGAGGCGGAGAATGGCCGAACCGCCGTCCAGCTGGCGGCAGAATTGGCTCCCGATATAGTCATTATGGACATCACTATGCCCGACCTCAACGGCATCGAGGCCACAAAGCAAATACTCTCGAAATCCCCAGACACGAAAATTATCGCCCTTTCAATGCACTCCGACGCACTTTTCGTCACCGAAATGCTCAAAAGCGGCGCCGCCGGATACCTCCTCAAGGACTGCGCCTTCGAGGAGCTTACAAGGGCCATACGGACCGTAACCGACGACAAAACTTATCTTAGCCCCGCCATTTCAGGCGTTGTCGTCGAGGATTACCTCCACCGGCTTGCCACAACCGAGTTCACAGGCCCGGACATCCTCACCAACAGGGAAAAAGAGGTCGTCCAGCTTATGGCCGAGGGTAATTCAACGAAACAAATAGCCCTAAAACTGCATATAAGCGCCAAAACCGTTGAAACACACCGCAGACAGGTAATGGGCAAGCTGGATATTCATAATGTTGCCGAATTGACCAAATACGCCATCCGCAAGGGGATTACCTCGGTCGAGGATTGACCAAGTTAATCCCAGTCAGCCAGTCAGGTATTTTTACCAGCAAAATCAGGATAGTTCCGATACCCCCGGCAGTGCTTTCCCGATATAATACAGTGGCATCAATAGGATTGGGAATTCTCTGCCCGATCAGTTCGGGTGGAAAACAAAAATCCTTGGATATAAGGAGTATCATCTGGCGGCTCTTACAGAGCATTTTGGGTGTGGGTGCTCGTGGGACCCTGGTGGTACTCCTTTTTTTACACCTTCGCCCGCATACAACCGAACAGTCGCATTAAAGAATCGCTACCCCCTTCGCCGACACACTATTATAAGACCCTGCTTTGTTAATGAAGTTCATCCGACGCCGCCCGAAGGGCGCCAAGGGGGGCCTCTTCGCTTATTAAGAATAAGGATTTTTATGAAAAACAGAATATTGCTTTCAGCCGTATTAGTCGCCATTGTCCTGGTAGCCGTCGGCTGCCAAAAACCACAGGCCAGAGTAGTTGCACCACCGGAATATGACAAACCCCTTGCCCCCGGTCAGCTTGCCCTGCGAAAAATCACCAATCCCGCTGAGATACCCGATTTCACCGACGCCTGCCACAACCTTGCCAACCTCTCCACAGGCATTGATAATTCTCTCGACTACCTGAAAAAGCCGATGAGTAAGAAATTTTATCCATACGCAGACATTACCCACGAACAGGTCGTCAAATCCCTTACCGCCTTCAATGACCTGCTCAAATCCGGCTTGACGGGCAGCCAACTCAACGACGCCATTCGTCAGAAATTCGATGTGTATATGTCCGTCGGCTGCGATGACGCGGGAACCGTCCTGTTCACCGGCTATTACACCCCCATCTTCTATGGCTCAACAGTCAAAACAGCACAATTCCAATACCCCCTCTACAGCCAACCCAAAGACCTGGCCAAAGACGAAGACGGTAAAATATTAGGCAGTAAAGCCGCGGACGGCAGCTTTTCATCATATCCCGCTCGCGCTGAAATTGAAAACTCCAATATGCTCGCCGGCAATGAAATCGTCTGGCTCGACGACCCCTTCAAGGTCTATATCGTCCACGTTCAGGGATCAGCAGTCATTCGTATGCCCGATGGCCAGCTCGTAACTTATGGCTACACCGCAAACAACGGCCACGAATACAAAAGCATAAACAAACAGCTCGTCAATGATGGAAAAATACCGCCCGACCGCATGAATCTTGACTCTATGATAGATTTCTTCAAGGTCAACCCCTCATTGGTCAGCCAATACACCCAGCTCAATCCCCGTTTCGTATTCTTCGCCAGGCAGACCGAATCAGGCGGCCCGCACGGCAGTTTGAATGAGCAGGTCATCGCTTACAGAAGCATCGCCACTGACAAATCCATCTTCCCTCGCGCCGCCCTGACGTTTTTCGCCACCAAACTCCCACGCCAGATAGGTAATACGACCTATACCGACCCCTTCGCCGGTTTCGCACTCGACCAGGACACTGGCGGCGCAATTCGAGCCGCGGGCCGATGCGATATCTACCTCGGCGTAGGCGACGAGGCAGGCAAACTCGCGGGCCAAACCTATCAGGAAGGCCGACTCTATTACCTGTTCCTCAAACCCGGCTTTTGAACAGTTGATACGCCTCATTATTCTTTACAACCGCCGGTTCCTTCGGTATAATGTCCCGACAATTACCGCGGAGACCACAAAACTCGTAGGGATTATTTTTTCTGTTTTTTCTCTGCGTTTTCAGCTTCCTCGGCGGTAAAATATATGCAAATGGCCGGAAAAATTATAATCGATATCGAACGTTGCAAGGGTTGCACCCTTTGTGTTACCGTGTGCCCCAACAACGTAATCACCATTTCGGAGAAATCCAACAGCAAGGGATACTTCCCTGCTGTATCCACGGGGCCAAACTGCACCGGCTGCGCCAACTGCGCGATTGTCTGCCCTGATTGTGCTATCGAGGTCTATCGGGATAAAGCCAGCTCCGAGAAAATCGACATAAAATCCGTGAACCCATTAAAAAAAAACAAGGTAAATAACTTAGCCAGAGAATCGAAGTGAGCGATAGAGTTTTAATGTGCGGTAATGAAGCGATGGCGGAGGCGGCTATACAGGCCGGCCTAGACGCGTACTTCGGCTATCCCATCACGCCTCAGAACGAAGTTACCGCCTATATGTCGCAAAGAATGTCCGAAGAAAAAAGGGTCTTCGTCCAGTCAGAAAGCGAGCTGGCCGCGATAAATATGGTCTTCGGCGCAGCGGCGACCGGCAAACGCACTATGACCAGCTCATCCAGCCCGGGCATCAGCTTGATGCAGGAAGGTATAAGCTATCTCGCCGCCGCGGAACTGCCCTGCGTCATCGTCAATGTTATGCGGGGAGGCCCGGGTCTCGGCAATATCGCCCCATCACAAGGTGACTATTTCCAGTCCGTAAAAGGCGGCGGGCACGGCGACTATCACTGCATCGTATTTGGCCCGTCGAGCGTCCAGGAATTCGCCGATATTATGCCGCTTGCCTTCGACCTCGCGGATAAATATCGAATACCAGCCATTATTTTAGCCGACGGTATCCTCGGCCAAATGATGGAACCCGTCGTGATTCCAACAAACTCAAAACTTAACACTCATAAATTAAAACTCCCGAAAAAGGACTGGGCGTTAACAGGAGCCGATGGCAGAAAACAAAATATCGTCCGCTCGCTCTGGCTGGCCGAAGGCGCAGTCGAGCAGCATAACTACGACCTCCAGGCCAAGTATCGTCAAATCGAGAAAAATGAAACACGCTGCGAACAGTCAGATGTTGACGACGCGGATATCATCATCGTCGCTTACGGCATTTGCGCCAGAATCGCTCGACGCGCCGCACAACAAGCCAGGGAACAGGGAATCAAAGTCGGCTGCATCAGGCCGATTACACTCTGGCCATTCCCGTCTGAGCAGATTAGTAAAGCTGCGGATAAGTCGCCGATTTTCCTCGTCGTCGAGATGAGCTGTGGCCAAATGGTCGAGGACGTCCGCTTGGCTGTCGCGGGCAAGACGCCTGTCGTATTCTGGGGCAGGCCCGGCGGCGGAATACCAACCGTCGAAAAAATCCTCGAAAAAATCGAGCAATTGACAATAAAACCGAAAAAATAAAACCGATGCAGACCGTATTCAAAAGAACGCCGACTCTTAAAGATTACCCGACACATTATTGCCCGGGCTGCGGCCACGGCATCGCGCATCGGCTCGTCTGCGAAGTAATCGACGAGCTGGGCATTCACGGCAAAACAATCGGCATCGCCCCAGTCGGCTGCGCGGTTCTCGCTTACGATTATTTCGACGTTGATATGGTCGAGGTCGCCCACGGCAGAGCGCCGGCAGTCGCAACAGGAATGAAAAGAACCAACCCGGATAAAATCGTCTTCTCATATCAGGGCGATGGCGACTTGGCGGCAATCGGAACCGCCGAAATTATTCACGCCGCCCATCGCGCCGAACAACTCACAGTCATCTTCATCAATAACGCCGTCTTCGGTATGACCGGCGGACAAATGGCCCCCACCACAATGCTTGGCCAAATCACCGCCACAACCCCACAGGGAAGACAAGCTGACGGACAAGGTTATCCGCTCAATGTCTCCGAACTTTTGGCCGTCCTGCCCGGGGCAATCTACGTCGAGCGATGCGGACTTTGCAGCCCCGCCCACATCCGCAAGGCAAAAGCCGCTCTCAAGCACGCTTTCGAACTGCAAATAAATAACGCCAAAGGTCTTTCTCTTGTAGAATTGCTTTCACCCTGCCCGACCTACTGGCGAATGACGCCGCCCGATTCTATGCTCTATATCCAAAACGAAATGACCAAGGTCTTCCCCCTCGGCAAATTAAAGGGATGAGTTATGAAATTATACTGGACATATAATTCGATTCCCGAATTGGCCGACTTGCCAAAAGACAAACGCAAAGAAGTTTGGGCAACGTGTCACCGAAAAATGTTACATCGTTATATTTGGGTTGCGTGCGTAATAGGGGCCGTCTGTGTCCCGGCGGGAATGATAATCGGTGAATCTTACTTTGGTCGAATTGGCGGTATTATTGAAGCCATGATTGCAGGTGGCATTGGTGGTCTTATTATCGGGGAAGTGAAAGTTGCTATGACCAGGCCTCATATTCGTGAATATCTGATTTCTCATGAGAAAACAAACTAACCATCTTTACGAAGAAGTTACAATTGCCGGGTTCGGCGGACAGGGGATTATCCTTGTCGGCAAACTTCTCGCGCAAGCCGCGATGAAGGCGGGCAAAGAAGTAACCTTTATGCCCTCCTATGGCGCGGAAGTCCGAGGCGGGGCGTCCAACTGTATGGTCGTCATTTCCGACCAGCTAATCCCTTCGCCGGTAGTGAGTAATCCCCAATGCGTAATCGCTATGAGTAAGGCGGCCCTCGCCAAATTCGAAAAATCCGTAAAAAAAGGCGGAACACTGATAATAAACAGCTCGCAGATAGACGTGCAGCCCAAAGTTGATGACTCCGTTGAGATCGTAAAAGTCCCTATCGACGAAATCGCCGTCGGACTTGGCAACGCCAAAGTCGCAAATATGGTCGCGCTCGGCGCATATCTGCAAAAACGCGGGGTTTTCAGCCCCGAAGAAGCAGCCGAATCCCTGCCTGACGTCCTGGCGGAACGATACCACGTCATAATACCGTTAAATAAAAAGGCGATGCAAAAAGGCGCTCAGTTCGTAAAAGAATCCGTCGGCTGATACCGACGACGCTGACACGGAGGTTAGGCGTGCAAACTCTCGGACGCTTCAATAAAGGCAAAAGCATACTCAGCAGAGCAATCGGCTCACGCCGGCCGGCCATCGGACTGCGAATAGCGCCGATGATTGACCTGATTTTCCTGCTGCTGATTTTCTTCATCGTCGCCGTAAGGTGGAGACCGCAGGAAAATTTCCTCCCGCTGCAACTGCCAACCGCAAACGCAGGCACAGTCGCCCAAACCGCCGTCAAGCCGGAACCGCTTGTTATTCAAATCACGCCGACCGACGCCGGCTGTCTGGTTCAAATCGGCACATCCTATGCCGTCAATATACTCTCGCAAAATCCCGAACAGGGACTTGCCTCGCTGATGGAGCAAACCAGACAATGCCTGCTCGAACAAAAACGATACGCCACCGACCCCGTCGAAATCATCTGCGCTGGCAAAGTCAAATGGGAAAACCTAGCCCAAATTTACAACATCCTTTACGGAATGGGCCTGACCGATATCACGTTCCAGATGACCGAGCCGATGAAAAATGACAAGTCCAATTAGCAAAAGATATTTTCTGCCGCTTGTGCTGCTAACAATCTCGCTGCCTGCAATTGCGGCTGATTCTCTCCCAACTGCTCAGGACATAAATGACGCCTCTCAAAAAGCAAAGCAAACCTACAACTCGTTTTTCACGCAGACCTTCACAATACGAATGCAGTATGAATACTCAGGCCGATTCCTGAACCAGCAGGATAAAGACACGCTCTTAAAAGCCGCCCGGCAGGCGTCCGCCGACCTTGAGCAAATCGCGAACACCCAGTCCGCAATGAAAAAGGCAATCGAGGCATATCAGAAAGACGACTGGGAAGCCCTCTTCGGCCAAACAGGCCTGTGGCGTAAACTCGCCGCAGACCTCACCCATACACAAACCAGCAAACTCGAAATCGACTACTACCTCGCGCGGATAGAAGGCAAACCGATAAGTCAGGCCGAACAACAATTTTTCAAACAAAGAGCCAAATCCAACTTGAGCCAGTGTGAATCCCTGAAAAACTCTCTTGAGAAAATAAAATACCTCGGCCATTCAGAACCCAACGAGCTTGAGGAAATAGCCCGGTCACTGGAAAAAAGCGATTGTAGAAACAACCCAGAAATGCTCCTTACGCTGGCAATCCTCCAGAGCAAATACATCCCAGCTTCGCTCCAAAAAAACTTATCCCATTCCCCTCCAACAACAGACCTTCTCGGCAAAATCATCCTCGCGGACCTTTCTTCGGATGCGAACCTCAATTCGCTTAATCCTGTCACCGCCGAACTCGCCGCGTTCTCGGCCCGGACAACCAACCCATCCGCGTATAAAGAACTGTTGTTGGCTCTTGCCAATATCGACCAGTTCAAATCGCCGATGGTCCTTTACGCCGCGGGCATATCAGTCGCCGACTCCGCACCCCAAAAAGCCATCAAGCTGCTCATAGAGGCAAGCATACTCCAGCAAAAGAAAAAATATTGGCTTATTGACATCGAAGCCGACCGAACCGCCGAGCAGGCAGCCCGACTTGCTTACGACAGCTTCACTCAAAAAAATATCGATTGCACTCCCGCAATCGCCGCTTTCGATAATTACGCCCGTATCGCCGCGGATAAAATGACCGAAGAAATGCAGTATCTCTACGGCGAGCTTTTATTCGATTGCGGCAAAACTCAGGAGGCATCCGAAATATTCGCTCGTCTGGCCAATGACTCGAAAACCATCTGGCACGACAAGGCATCGCTCGAACTTTTAAAAATAAAAATTAACGCAGGTCGCGAAGAAACGCTTCCGCAACTGCGAAACTTCGTCCTCAACTGCACTGGTCAGGATGAGCAAAAACACCTCCTTCGCCTCGAAGCTATGGATATATACTGCCGGGCGATTCTTGGCGATGACAGTAACGATTCCGCAACGCAAGTCCTGAACCTGCTCGATACCGCCCAACAAACGCCGGGCCTGCGCTATGACTTGTTCAAAGCACAGGCGTTGCGCCAATTAGGCCGACTCGAAGAATCCGCCCAATATATGTCGAAGGCTGTCATCGAAGACAGTAACTCATCGGCAGCATTAGCCGCTCAAATCGCCTCCGACACAATCGATAAAATCGAACTCTGGCAAAAGGACGCCAACGACTTCAACGAATTGCTGCGAAATTGCGCCACCCTTGCCGAGTTTGCCAATAAATCCGCCGACTCCCGCCAAACCGCCCTGCTTTTAGCCGAGGTATCAACCCTGGAGAAAAAAAAGGGTCAGCCCGCCCTGAGCGGAGTCGAAGGGAAGTCGTTTCCCTCGACTGATGAAAACGACACAACCTGGCTGCGCTTGCAGGCACGAATTTTGATGGCAGAGAATAAATTCGACCAATCCGCCAAACTCTGGGCCAAAATTGCCGAGCTTCGGCGAAACGAAACACCCACGCAAACTCAAAAAAGCTGGCACTGGTGGCAGGCCAAATTTTACGAACTCGACTGCCTTGCCAAATCACCGCAGGCAGATAAGCAAAATATCGCCCACGCTATCGACGTGCTTACCGGCAGTTACCCCCAAATTCCCGCCCCCTGGGCCGAAAAACTCGATATTCTGAAACAACACTGTGCAGCCAATTAAGTTGCAACGAACATCCAGCCGATTTAGAATATATAACTATAACAACACCGAAACTTAAATCTGACTTGGAATAAACAATGGCAAAGCAAAATGATACCAGTAAAACCAGGGCCGTATGCAGCTTCTGCGGCAGGGCAAGCACCCAGCAGGATACCTTCATCGAAGGCCCGAACAAGGTCTATATCTGCCCCGACTGCGTAGGGCTTTGCGGCGACATCATCAGGCAAAACAAAAAGCAGGCCAGCCGGTCCTCTTTCGGCAGCAAAAAAATGCCGACCCCGAAAGAAATAAAAGAATACCTCGACCAGTACGTCATAGGCCAGGAGCACGCCAAGAAATACCTCGCCGTCGCCGTGCACAATCACTACAAACGACTGCTCCACATTGACAGCAAAGACAACGACATAGAGGTGGACAAATCCAATGTCCTGCTCATAGGCCCCACCGGCTCAGGCAAAACCCTGCTCGCCAAGACGCTCGCCCGCTTCCTCGATGTCCCCTTCGCAATCTGCGACGCAACCACCGTCACCGAGGCCGGCTACGTCGGCGAAGACGTCGAAAATTTCCTCCTGCGCCTTCTGCAGAATGCTGACTTCGACCTCGAAGCCGCCCAGCGAGGAATCGTTTACGTCGATGAAATCGACAAAATCGGCAAGACCTCCCAGAACATCTCCATCACCCGCGATGTATCAGGCGAAGGCGTCCAGCAGGCGCTTTTGAAAATGTTGGAAGGCACAATCGCTAATATCCCCCCGCAGGGCGGCAGAAAACACCCCGAACAATCCTATATCCAGATGGACACCTCGCACATCCTGTTCATTTGCGGCGGCACTTTCGTCGGACTCGACAACATCATCAAAAAACGACTCGGCAAAAAAATGATTGGCTTCGACTCAGAAATGTCGCAACTGCCCGATGAACAGGCCGAGCTGACCCACGTCCTCGAAGAGGTCATTCCCGAAGACGTTATCGAATTCGGAATGATTCCCGAATTTGTAGGCCGGGTGCCCGTTATCACGGTCCTTGCGCCTCTCGATGAGGTTGCCCTTATCGATATCCTCACCAAGCCCAAAAACGCCCTCATCAAGCAGTATCAGAAATTCTTCGAAATGGAAAACGCCGAGCTCCAGTTCACCGACGATGCCCTGCACACCCTCGCCAAAAACGCGCTAAAGCACGCTACCGGCGCACGTGCGCTTCGCTCGCTTGCCGAAAAGCTGATGATTGATCTAATGTATCAACTGCCCGAAGAACCCAAGCCCGCCAAATACGTCATTACTAAAGATATCGTCGAAGGAACAGTCCCGCTCTCCGCGGCAAGACAACTCCCCGCAAAAAAAGAATCCGCGTAAATTTCAGCTACTTTGTAACGGAAGATTCTTTTACCGCAGCCAGGCGTATGTCGGTTGCGGTGCTTTTGGCGACAGCGGCCAATGCGTATTGTGCCTCGGCGTATGGAATGTCCTTATCAATTCGCAGCGTTACAATTCTCTTATCCGCGGGCAGGTCCTTCAAACATAAATCTATCAGCCCGGTTAATCTGCCGGAAAGCTCCTCATAATCGGCCCCCGTTACCTTTTCCGCTCCGACCGCGAAATCGCTCCTGCCGGCCTCGTTCCTTGTAAGTGTAACTGTGGCGACCTGAGCCCCCATCTGGTTCTCGGCAACGGCAAAATCGCAGCCGTCGGGAAGCAATACCGCCGGTGCTTCCGTCTCAAGAAGCTGCCCCATAAGAGAAAAGAATATAATAAGCAAAAATAAAATATCCACAAACGGTATCACGTTAAGCGTCTGCACAGTCCCTCGATATCGTTTTGGAATCTCAAAAGACATCAGGTTTTCCTGTCCTGCAATGGCCCCGGCGAAACCGGGGGCCGAAGTGTCCCGCTCTGCCTGGAAGGAATCTCCGTAATTGGCTGGGCCTGCCTTGAGCTTGTCTGCCCTGAGCTTGTCGAAGGGGTCGAACCAGTCGAATGGGCGGCTTTCTGCTGCTCAACCAGTTTTTGC
Source organism: Phycisphaerales bacterium (assembly GCA_003141275.1). GTDB lineage: Bacteria > Planctomycetota > Phycisphaerae > Sedimentisphaerales > Anaerobacaceae > Fen-1362. The sequence continues at coordinate 589 of PLLM01000069.1, read as the reverse complement.
TCCCTCAACATTCGTGCTAACTGCAAAAGAAGTTTTTCGCTTTCCTCAGCCGCTTCACAGGCCAGCGTCTCGATACGGTTCTGGAAAAAACCGTGTATCGTCAGGGCCGGTATTGCAATCATCAGTCCCCAAAATGTCGTTACAAGCGCAACCGAGATGCCGCCCGCCAATTGCGACGGATGCGGCTGACCGCTCACAGCCGCTATCGCGTTAAACATTTTTATTATACCCAGCACCGTTCCGAACAGGCCCACCATTGGCGCGACGTTGCCGATGATGTTCACCCACTCGATTTTGCGTAAAAACCTCATCGCCTGCTCCTGCAGCGATTCTTCGACCAGGTTCCGCATCCGGCCCGAGTCACCGCCGCACTGGGTGACCGCCCTGGTAATTGCGACACTGATAAAATCCTCCCCGCCGGCAAGTTGTGCCGGAAGCTGCGAAAGGCCGGTCTGCTGCGCCGCAGAAACGATTGTCCCGCTTATATCATCCGGCAGAAGCCGTCTCCTGCGAATAGTAATAAAATATTCGGTTGCCAGATATACCGTAACCACCGACATCGGCAGAAGCACAAACCAGACCACCGGCC
>PLLM01000071.1 GCA_003141275.1 Phycisphaerales bacterium | reverse complement strand
AGTGCATAATTCCCTCTGGACACGGAATTATGCACTTGACAAAGAAAGTCGGGGCGCAGTAAAATGAGAGCATGGTTAAAGAATATTGGAAAAGTATTTGGCGTATTGCTTATAGTGAAGGTTACGAAGTCCTCGATTGGTCATCTAATTTTTTGCCAATTATTGCCGGAATACTTGCTTGGAAATACCCGCCGAGGGCAACGCTTATGAGTAATTTAGTGTGGATAATTCCCTGCGGTTTATTTCTGGCGTTCTGGATATTCAATTTAGCCGTTAGGGCTCCGTACATAATATACAAAAACCAACAAAAAGAGCTTATCGCTAAACAAAACAAAATAGAATCTTTGTTAAAGAAAAACGACACTATGTTTTTTAAAGAAACAAAGAGGATTATTAAAGCATTAGAAAGCAATATAAGCGAATTAGACGATTATTTTAAAAATCTAAAATATTACCCAAAAGATGCTAATCGCGATTTAAGGCGCGTCTTAGAAGGTAATACATTAGTGTCCTTTATTCCCACAGATAGAAATTCTAATAAATATAAATCATTATGCGATGCCATTGAAGATGTTTTAATTTATCTAATGGATTATAAACCCAATATTGGAAATGACATAAAAAAGCGATATGAAAATGTTCGTCAACAGCTATATGATATTCTTACAAAATGCCAAACAGACGAATCCAGAGCGCCCCACGCTGACGTATTAGGATTCAAGAATCATATGCAAGAATTAATTAATACTGTTTCTACTTGTGAAAAAATAGTTAAAGAAGAAAGGACAACAGCATGAAATATGTTCCCCCAAAATTCAGTAAGTTAAGCGAAATGGCTTCAATAGACGTAGGACGTTTGACTGAAGATGAGGCAAGGGCTATCCTTGAGGGCATTCGTTGGCCTAAAGGCCCAGCTTGTCCTCATTGTGGCAGCGTAAAAGTAACACGGATTCAAGCCAAATCAGTCAAGGTTCGGGACGGCGTAATCCAGTGCAATGATTGTCACGGTCAGTTTACGGTTACGGTTGGAACAATTATGCACCGTTCACATATCACCTTAAGGCAATGGGTACAGGCGTTCTATTCTATGTGTTCTCACAAAAAGGGTGTATCAGCTTTGCAGCTTCAAAGAAATCTTGGGCTTCATTCTTACCGTTCGGCGTGGTTTCTTGCCCACAGGATAAGAGCGGCGATGAATGAAGATTCGTTGTCTAATAAATTAAACGGTGTTGTTGAATGTGATGAAACATACGTTGGCGGCAAACCAAGAGAAGGTGGCAGGGAGGGGAATTTTGACCATCGCAGAAAAGCCCATACTGGACGCGGAACAAGAAAAGTCCCCGTAATGGTTCTTGTGGAAAGAAATGGCAACGCAATATCAAGGCCGATTGTCCGTGTCGATGCTAAGCACTTGCATTCCGTTATCAGGAAAAATGTTGACAGGCAATCCACGATAATGACCGATGAATGGAAGGGCTATAACGGAATCGGCAAGTTTTATTTCGGTGGGCATCATTCCGTAAAACACTGTATGGGCGAATATGTGAACGGTGAAGCGTCAACAAATACCGCAGAATCATATTTTGCTTTACTCAAGCGCGGCGTTCAAGGCGTATTCCACCACGTTTCAAAACATCATCTTCCGCGTTACTGTAAAGAGTTTGAGTTCCGATGGAATCACCGAAAAGTTAACGATGGGACGCGAGCCGAACACGCCATTATGGGCGCGGAAGGCAAGCGTTTAACATACAAAAAAGCGGTTTGTTGAGGCGTCTTTGTTAAGTGTATAATTCCCTCTGGACACAAACGGTTGTATAAAACAGTTGTATGATACATTTGTTCACCAGTTTCGCGCAAGTGTTTTTTGGCCAATCCGGAAATTCTGAAAAAAATTTCTATTCCTTTTCCCACAAGGACTTAAGTGCATTTCGAGGCATCCCCAAAATCGGATTTTTCGTCAAAAGCGCGCAAGTCGGCCCAATTATAGAGGAACGTAGTTCCTCGAATTGGGCCTTAGCCCCGCGTTTCCCCCTAAGGGGTGCGGGGCTGAGCATCAAATAAATTAAGGGTAGAGGCATCTTGTGATGCTTCTTGAGGCATGTTTAGCCCTCGGATTTATCCGGGGGTCATAAAAACCCAAAACTTAAAACTTGTTGATCTTTGTGTCTTGGTGTCTTAGTGGCTAAAAAAGGGAGGAGATAAAATGACATCCATTCAAATCAAAGTTCCAAACTGGCTCGACCTTATTTTTGCCTGGCCTGTTCTTCTTTATCGCAAGCACAAATACGGTTATCCCTTTCGCAAAATTCGCCTCACCGGAGGCAAATTCGCCATCGTTGACCCGCAAAACTTCTACTGGCTGAATAGTTTCGACTGGTGCGCAAAAGAATACCGCGGCTGTTTCCACGCCGTCCGGTTCAATAGTCACGGCACCCCTATGATACTTTCCATGCACAGACAAATTATGAATCCGCCCCATGGCCTCCTCGTTGACCACAAAAACCACGATGGTCTCGATAACCGCCGGGCAAATCTGCGCCTCGCGACATACTCTCAAAATAACTGCAACACTACAAAAAGAAAAAACACCTCGTCTCAGTTTGTCGGCGTTAATTTTGACAAGCGCAGACGAACATGGCTCGCCTATATCACTCATAATGGGAAAAGAACCTACCTCGGCCGTTTCAATTCTGAAGTCGAAGCCGCGAAGGCCTATGATAATGCCGCACTCGAATACCATAAGGACTTCGCTCGACTTAACTTCTCGTAGCGCAGCGAAGACCCCCGCGTCTCGTTTTACGAAGCCACACCTTGCGGGGCAAAGTAAAACGGCGGGGGCGGAGATTCCCGCATTGTCTTTGGCGGGGACCAGAAACCACTGTGTCCTGCAAGTCCTGAGCGTGGTCGATTTACAGGTGGCCGGGCCCAGCCAAATAAATTTTGAAAAATATTTAAAATAGTACTTGACAGAACAGTTAATATATGTATAGTTGCTATACGAACAGTATTTGCTAATGCAAAAGTTAATATAACGAAACACAATGTTCCAGGTGTCACCTGCGGAAAACCAAAACTTGTCCGCCGGAGACGAAAATGCTATACTAATCCGCTAATTCAGGGATGTAAGATTGAAACCGGAGAAAGGACTTATGGAACAAAAAAAGCCGGACGTAATTTCTTCGCAAAAAATCGGGGGGCAAGGTCTCGAACCGCTCCGAGACAAGCGCACGCTCTGCATCGGTATCGATATCGGCTCGACCAGCAGCGACTTAATCGTCCTCGACGACGAAAACCGCGTTGTCCTGTCGGACTACCGACGGACAAAAGGCAAACCCGTAGAGACCTTCCGCACGCAATTGCGGGACATATTCGCGAAGATAAACCCCGCCGGCGTCGAGACAATCGCCGCGACCGGCTCCGCCGCCCGATTACCCGCAAAAATACTGGGAATTCCCTTCATAAATGAAGTGGCAGCACAGGCCGCCGCGATAACGCACCTGTACCCGGACATACAAAACGCGACCGTCATCGAAATGGGAGGCCAGGACAGCAAGCTCATATTCCTGCAGCCAGGCGAGGGACGGGTGAGGGATTTCGCCCTGAATACCGTTTGCGCCGCGGGGACAGGCTCCTTTCTCGACCAGCAGGCCGACCGGCTTGGAATCAATATCGAAAACGAGTTCAGCCAACTGGCCATCCAGAGCAAAAACGTCCCCAGAATGGCGGGCCGATGCTCGGTCTTCGCCAAAAGCGATATGATTCACCTCCAGCAGCAGGCGACGCCGGTTTGCGACATCCTCGCCGGGCTTTGCCTTGCGCTTGCACGCAATCTAAAAAACAACCTCGGCTGCGGACGAGAGTTTGTCAAACCAATCGTATTTACAGGAGGCGTCGCCGCAAACGCGGGCGTCGTCCGGGCTATCGAGGATGCATTTGAAACCAAACCGGGCGAGGTCCTTGTCCCGGATGCGCACTTTTTCACCGGCGCAATCGGCGCAGTCCTCACCGCAAAAAGCAAGGGATTGCAGCACAGTATCCCCACCAATTCGCTGTTAGAAAGAATCGACGAATATATCAGTCGGCAGGGTTCATCGCTTCAAAATGCCCCTCGCAGGGAACCGCTCGCGACGCCTGTTTTGCCGCCTCCGAAAAATCACGTTCGCAGCGACCTGCTCGCCAACGCGACGGAACCGATAGAGGCATACCTCGGCGTTGACGTTGGGTCATTAAGCACTAAGGCCGTCGTGATGGACAAACAAAAACGCATCCTCGCCAAAATTTACCTTATGACGGCGGGCAGACCGTTAGACGCGATACATCAGGTGATGAAAGCAATAGGCGACCAGGTGCAGAACAAAGTCAAAATCATCGGCGCCGCCAGCACCGGCTCGGGCAGATACCTCACGGGCGACTTCATCGGCGCAGACGTCGTAATAAATGAAATTACCGCCCAGGCAACGGGCGCGGCAATCGTCAATCCGAAAGTCGATACCATTTTTGAAATAGGCGGACAGGACAGCAAATATATCTCGCTGAACAATGGCGTGGTCGTGGATTTCGAGATGAACCACGCATGCGCCGCGGGGACAGGGTCATTTATTGAAGAGCAGGCAAATCGATTAGGCATAAGCATCAAAAACGAGTTTGCCCAACTGGCCTTCGCGAGCAAATCGCCTGTCAAATTAGGCGAGAGATGCACGGTCTTTATGGAATCGGATTTGCTGAGCTATCAGCAACAGGGAGCGACCACCGAAGACCTTGTCGCGGGCTTGAGCTATTCGATAGTCGCCAATTATCTCAACCGGGTCGTAGGCAGACGCAAAATCGGCGACAATATCTGCTTCCAAGGCGGGACGGCCTTCAACAAGGCGGTATGGGCCGCGTTTGAGAAGGTAACAGGCAAGCCGATTATGGTGCCGGAACACCACGAATGTACGGGCGCGCTCGGGGCGGCGGCAATCGCGGCGGAACATATCGAACAAGCCGGTCAGCAGGCGGGTGTCAGACCGCAAAGCAAGTTCAAGGGATTTGAGAATCTCGTCAATGCTGATTATACCGTGGAGTCATTCGCCTGCGACCACTGTTCCAATCATTGCGAAATAAAGAAGGTTCAAATGGTCGGTTCCGAGCCGTTATATTACGGCTCGCGATGCGACAGGTATAACGTCAAGAAAACCTCTCAAAAGAAGAGCCGGTTTGGGGCTTTCGAATACCGTCAAAACAAATTGCTCGAATTCGCAGGGCTGAAAAAGACGGAAGACAGAAGACAAAAGACAGAAGACAGAAGACAAAAAATTGGCATTCCGATGGCACTGGCGTCGTGGCAGTTATTGCCCACATTTTCACAATTTTTCAGAGAGCTGGGGTTTGAGGTTGTGTTATCCGGCAGGACCTCGAAAGAGACGATTCGCAAGGGCGTGGAATCGGTAACGGCCCAGCCGTGTTTTCCGATAAAAGTCGCTTATGGGCACATCGTCGAGCTAATCGAAAAAGGCGTGGATTATATATTCCTGCCGAGCATAGTTTCGACAATCGCCAATTTCCCGGAGAATAAGCACAATCATTTTTGCCCGTATGTCCAGTCATTCCCGTACCAGGTGCGAAGCGCATTCGGCGATAAGCTTGGCAAAACGAAGTTATTAATCGCCCCCCTGCGTCTTGGCGAGGGCGATAAGCTCGCGAAAAAGACGTTTGTGGAATTAGGCAAGCGATTGAATGTTTCGCCTTCAGAAGCACGGCGGGCGATGGAAAAGGGATTTGAGGCACAGCGCGGTTTCGACAAGTCGCTGACAGACAAGGGCAGAGAGATTCTGGCGAGCATCAGGGAAGGCGAAAAACTTTTTATCCTCGTGAGCAGACCATACAACGGCTGCGACGAAGGCGTGAGTTTGCAGTTGCCGAAGAAATTTGCCGATGCCGGCGTCGAAACGATGCCGATGGATATGCTCGATTTCAGCCAGGTCCGGCTGGGCGACGAAAAACTTCACAACGAAATTTACTGGTCATACGGGCAAAAGATTTTGCGCGCTGCGGAAATTATCAGACAGGACAATCGGCTCTTCGCGGTTTACCTGTCAAACTTCAGCTGCGGACCTGATTCGTTCCTGATGCCATTCTTCAAGGACATAATGAGCGCTAAGCCCTGCCTGCAATTAGAAATCGACGAACACTCCGCGGACGCAGGTGTTGTTACGCGGATTGAGGCGTTTTTGGAAAGTTTGAAGAATTATAAACCGTCGCTCGCGGCTCGTGACTCGTCGCTCGTATCACGAATCCCGAGTCACGGGGCACCGTCGAAACGGACGCTGTATGTGCCGTATATGGGCGATGCATCTTATGGGCTGGCCGGGTGCCTGCGGGCTTACGGGCAACCTGCCGAGGTCATGCCAATGGCGGACGAAGCGGCGCTTATGCGGGGAAGGGCCTATACGACGGGCAAGGAATGTCTGCCGTGCGCGATAACCTGCGGTGAAATGCTGAACGTGCTTGGCCGGGACGGCGTGAAAGCGGAAAACGCGGCGTTTTTTATGCCGGGGGCATCGGGGCCATGCAGATTCGGGCTGTATCACTGTATGCAGCGATTAATTCTCAAACAGGCAGGCGCAGATGGCGCGACCGTCATCTCGCCAAATCAGGACAGCAACTTCTACCATCAGCTTGTGGGCAGCTTCAATGGTTCGGCAGACGGCACGGGACTGGGCACATTTATGAAGGATATATGGACCGCAGTCGTCGGCATAGACCTTTTGCACAAATTGATTTTGCGAGTGCGTCCATACGCAATCGAACCAAAACAGGCACAGGATGTTTACGAAAAGTGTCTCCGGCAATGGGTTGAGGCGGTGGAACGGAAGACGGATGACAGAGGACGGAAAACGGACAAGGTGCGAATCTTCGAACAATTCGCGGAGGAATTCGCGAGAGTCAAATTAGACAAAAGCGTGCGCAAGCCGAGGATAGGAATCGTGGGCGAGATTTACGTTCGCAATCACCCGTTCGCGAATCTTAATATCATTCGCCGGCTTGAGGAGCTTGGGGCGGCCTGCGACCTCGCCCCGCTTGCCGAATGGGTTTATTACACCAACTTCACAAGAAGCAAAATGGCAAGACGCAGGGGCCAGATTAAGAACCTGTTCAGTAATACAATCCAAAACTTTTTCCAGCACAGAATCGAACGTGCACTTGCGCAGCCGATGGAGAAAAAGTTCGGCAAACTCGCCGAGCATCCAATCAGGCACGTCATCGACCTTGCCAAGCCATATATCGACGAGTCGTTCGAAGGCGAAGCGATACTGAGTATCGGCAAAATTGTCGAATACCACCAGAACGGCTTAGGCGGCGTGGTCAACGTGATGCCATTTACCTGTATGCCCTCAACGATAGTCAACACGCAGACAAGACGATTGAGCGCCGACTGCAATGAAATGCCGATTCTCAATCTCAGCTTCGACGGACAGGAGGACCCGACGCTGACGACCCGGCTGGAGGCCTTCGTCGAACAGGTCGGGGCGAGAAGCAAAGTAAGTGCAGCCGAGCTGGTGGCAATATAATTCATTTGCAATTAAGGCGGATATTATGATAAAAAGCTCTTCAATGCGCAGATTCGGTTTCCTGACAATTTTATTGGCCGCAATTGCGATTCTCTCCCTATCCTGTTCAGCAAAAAAAAACTGCGGCCAGATTCGCTGTGTCAAATCGTTTGACGGGGAAACGATAACTTATAACGTTTACGGCAACGGGGATGTAACCCTGGTATTCGTTCACGGGTGGAGCTGTGACAGCAGATACTGGCGGGAGCAGGTGCCGATTTTCGCCAGGGAATACCGGGTAGTTACGATGGATTTGGCGGGACACGGCAATTCGAGCATGGGCCGTAAAATTTATTCGGTGGAAAGTTTCGGGCAGGATGTAAAGGCGGTAATCGAGGCGGTTAACGCAAACAAGGTAATTGTAATCGGGCATTCATTCGGCGGGGAAATAGTCGCGACGGCGGCGAGCATGGAGCAGAAGAAAGTTATCGGGATTATCGGCGTCGATACCCTGCACAACGTGGAAGAGTGGTTCAGCAAAGAGGAAGCCGGCAAGCTGATCGGGATAGACGGATTCAAAAAGGATTTCAAGGCCTCGGTAAAGACATTCGTGGAACAGATGATGGGCAAAGGCATCGACCCCGAACTTAAAAAATGGATTATAGACGATATGTCATCGGCGCCGCCGAATATCGCGATAAGCGCGCTTGAGGAATACACAGGAACAATAGCAGACAAGAAAATGATAAGTGTTTTCAAGGAAGTCAAGGCGCCGGTAAGATGTATTAACGCGGACCTCTGGCCCACAAAGCCCGAGGCGAACCGCCGATATATGCAGTCATTCGAAGTCGCGATAATGAAAGGCGTCGGACATTTCCCGATGCTGGAGCGCCCGGATGAATTTAATAAACTGCTAAATCGAAGTATTAAAGAAATAATAAGCAGCAAGAAGTAACCGAATCGGTGAGGATTCAGGTGTAATTAAATGGTTGTTTGCCCTCGGAGATTCGGGTCTGGGACTGCATATCTCTAATTGTTTTGGTCAACATAGCGGCGAAAACATCGTCTTCCATACCTGTTATTTTTTCAACCGATATTGGTTTTCCGTAAGTAACAGTAATCTTCGAGCAGATTTTGAAAGACTTTCGATGCCTGGGCCAGCATTCGAATGCGCCGTCAATGAGGACGGGGACAACAGGGGCATTACCACGGCGGCAGAGAAGGCCGAAGCCGCCTTTGAAGGGGGCGATTCTGCCATCGGTTGTGCGAGTCGCCTCTGGGAAAAGGCAGACGCCTTCGCCCTGCTTTAATTTGGCAATAATCATTTTAATTGATGAGATGTCGGCCTGGCCTCGCCTGACGGGGATGGCCTTGACCGATTTAAGCAGCGGGCCGAAAATTCTGCTTTTGAACAGTGTGTCGCGGGCCATAAAGCAAAGCTGGCTTTTCAGCGCGATGCCTGCAAAGAGCGGGTCAAGAAAACTCTGGTGATTGACGGCGAGAATATAGGGGCCATCTGAGGGGACATTTTCCAAGCCGACGAAACGCATACGTAAAAACGTAACGCAGAACAACCTGCACCACCAGCGGACAAACAAGCACCAGCGACTTTTCAAGGTCTCTTTGAACATCTTTTTACCACTAAGACACAAATACACCAAGTTCGACCAGTTTTGAGTTTTGGGTTTTTAGTTTTTAGTTAAAAAACTCATTTGCTTAGACGAGCATTCACACAATCAACCAGCTTTTTGACAACCTCATTTATAGTCAGACCGGTGGTATCAACGATAACAGCATCATTGGCGGGCTTCAAAGGGCCAACGGCCCTGCTTTCATCGCTCTGGTCTCTTTTAAGAATGGCCTGGCGGATTTCATCATCTGTTTGTATGACCCCTTTGGTTTTCAGCTCCGCCTGTCTTCGGCGTGCCCTTTCATCGAGGTCGGCGGTCAGGTAAAACTTCACATCTGCATCAGGAAACGCGACCGTCCCCTGGTCTCTGCCCTCGGTAACAACCTTGCCATACGCCTCGGCGAACCGTCGTTGCATATCGACCAGACGTTGGCGGGCAGGAGCGAGGCAGGCGACGTAACGGGCATTATCGGTAACTTTTGGGTCGCGTATCTGCGCGGTGACATCGACGCCATCGATTTGAACGAGCATACCCTCGGGGGCCGCTTTAAATTCAAATACCGTATCGTCCAGCACATCGAGTATTCGCTGCTGGTCAGTCAAATCCGCACCATCGAGCATCGCAGCGAGAGTAGCCGCCCGATACATCGCGCCGGTATCGAGAAAAGTAGCGCCAAGCTTCGCTGCCACTAAGCGGGCAACGGTGCTTTTGCCGCTGGCGGCGGGGCCATCGATAGTAATAACAAACTTGCCACAGAGAATATTTTTTTGTTCAGCCACAGAGCACACAGAGGTCACAGAGAATTTCAATCATTTATTTAATGCGTAAGCGGGTCAACTGGTTTTGCGACCCTTACAACAACCATACTCGTGTCATCGACCTGTCGAGCAAGACCTACAAAGCGTCTCCTGTAGGCGAGTATATTATTAATCACCTGGGCGGCAGAGCCAAGATGGCATTTATCGAATGTTTTGAGAAGTCGTTCTCTGCCCCAGGTATCGCCTTCGAAATTCGCGGCGTCAATCAACCCATCGGTATAAAACAGCAGGCAGTCATTTTCATTCAACTGGACCGTCTCCGACTGGTATTCGGCATTCGGCAAAACGCCGAGGACAAGGCCGCCCTTATTGAGGTCCACAAAACTTTTGCCTCTTCGCATAGCGGGCGGTTCGTGGCCGCAGTTGCAATAGGTAATAGTCCTTTTTTCCACGTCGATAACGCCGTAGAACAGCGAGATGAATTCCCCCGCGGCGCATTCCGCGCACGCCATTTTGTTGAGCCGGCGAACGGTTTCAAGAAGGTCATCCGTCCCGCAGTGACACTCTGAATAGGCACGCAGCGCGCCGCGAAAGGAGCTTGTCATAATCGCAGCGGGGATGCCCTTCCCGATAACGTCAGCGATAGCGATGCCGATTCTGTTATTGTCCAGCCGGAGGAAATCGTAAAA
>PLLM01000010.1 GCA_003141275.1 Phycisphaerales bacterium | reverse complement strand
CGAATAAGGCCTGCTGTAACGGCGAATGCTATGACACTAGAACCCAGAAGTGTTGTGATGAATTTTCACCTCCCCATATATGTGAAAAAAATCATGAATGCTGCAATGGAACATGCTGCGAATACCCAAAATGCTGCGACAACGGAGTATGCAAAGGTCCTATATGTGATAATTGTAAATCATTAAACATGGTTTTTAATGAGTGCGGTCACGGTCCTGGAGACACCATTTGTCAATCATACTATTGTATTAAAAATATAGTAGATACCGTTACTTGTGATTATCATCCTGACAATCATTGCCCTTCCAAATGTGCCACCGTGATATCGACGGGAGCAGCAATTACGCAGGATGTATTCACGATAAGTTCAAATGACTGTTCCTGTGCCGGAGATCCAGTAAATTACCATGATATGGTACAACAATATTATGGATGTACATTTTGCTACGAATGGCCTGTTCAAGCGGCGTGTGATACTTCTGGGTGCACAGGAACTTACTATAATACAGAATACAAGGGCGAGTATAGGTTATGTGGATTTTGGGGATCGTGCCCATAAAGTATTACCTATTATTTTTCAAAAGGAGCATTGAAAATGGACACTAATAGACTCATTCTAAAATATGTATGTATTTCATTAATCATATACTCAATTATGTCAGATACATCTAATTGTATCGCATCTGAAAAAACTGGGTCGGATGTATTTGGCTTACTCAAAAATAGAGATCAAATAATAAAATCTGAAGTTCCCAAGGCCGCCACTTTTAATACATTAACCGATGCATCATTGTTTGACCCCAACCAAGGCAGTTTATTAAAACACCACTCTGTTATTTGGGAAAAATCAGATGTAAAGATGAAGATAGCATATCATTACAATCAGGATCCTGTTTACGTTCCACCCGGCTCTACTTACCAACCGATTAATTACGACAAGGATAAACGCCTCATTGTTTGGAGGTTTTTGGAAACATACATCGTTTTAACACCCGAAAAAACCGAAAAATTAGACAAACTACAAAAGATGTATGTATCTCCTAATGGAGAAACCGAGAAATCTACCGGTATTCACAACGCAAAGCATATTTTCCATGCGAACAGTCGCGTAAGCGGAGATGGTGATTTTACATTTTTTTTGTTGGCAGCCGGCTTGGGGTTTTCTGATTATATTGATGCGAACAACATTGAGTTGGTGAAAACGTCGAATGGGAATCGTATGGAAATAAATTCTCGTGGAAAGTTTGGTAAAGATACAAAAGGAAAATGGAAATTAACTGTGGACCCCAACACGGCTTATTTTGTAAGAGAAGCTTCTTTCACAGGAGAAGGCCTTGATAAGCCCTCAATAAAAATATCAACATCGTCTATTGTTGACAAGGATGGCCTTAAGTATGCTCGTGAGACTCACATGGTTTGTGCCGACTCTTTTGTAAGAGAGTACACGGATATCGATATCACTTTGAGAAATAACCAGGAATTACGTCAAGAAGTCATTCAAAACATGGAGTCGCCACTTCCGCCTGGTTCGGAAATAACTGATTTTAATGAGGGAGAACCTAATCACACAAGAGTAAAATGATGTAATCAAGTATTGCCAAAAAATAGTGGACAACTCACCTGATTTTGAATACGCCTGCGGGATAGAGGCGGCAATCGGCTGGTGCTATGAAAAGTTGAGGGATGAGGGTGGAGTGCCGAAAGAGGAGATTAATCCGCTGATAGAGCAGGCCTTTATAGCAGTTATGGTCAATAGTTCCGGCTGCTACGCGACTAACGAAGTTGCATATCGACTTGCGGGGATGATGCTCGAAAAGGGCGACAAGGTCTCCGCCGTAAAATATTACAGAAAGTTTTTGGACACGGTCAAACTCTTCAGAGATGATTCGGGGGGGCTCCCTCGTCTTCGCTCAAGACAGCCGCAGGATAGCCGGGTAGAAGCAGTAAAGGCCAAAATTGCTGAACTGGAGGGGACGAACTAATGAGAACGCATAATTTCAAAAAGGATATTGACTGTCGGATGTTTTGCGGATTAGTTATCGGTATGGCTTTACTCTTAACAACGATTGTTTATGATGCCTTCGGCTCTGGCCCGACGTGCGCTTCGCCCTGCGCCATCTATAGTTTTGATTATTGCACCGGCAGTTGGGGATGTCAGGGCTGCGACAGTTGTAGTCACTGCGACACGTCAACTACTACACCCAGTTGCGTTTATGATTGTAGACCTATTTGCATGGACTGCAACTCCATAGCTAACCCCAGCGGCTGTGGCGGCATCATTACCGGCTGCACATCCAATCTTTGCTCCCCCGAAAAGTGCGAGACCTGCGATGGCCATGGCCTCTGCAAGGTCTGCGGCGGTGACCCGAATAAGGCCTGCTGTAACGGCACATGCTATAACACAACAACCCAGAGCTGCTGTAACGGTGAAATCTATGACAAGAGTACCCAGAAGTGCTGTCCTGGTTTATTTGGTACTGAATTTATTTGTGATATAAACAGTAACTGCTGTGATTATCTTTGTTGCGATCCTAAGGAATGCAAAACATGCGGTTCTCCCAGTCCGTCTAGTTGTAAGGTTTGTGATGATAATCCGAATCAGAAATGTTGTAGTGGCGTATGCAAAGAAAAATGTAAAATTATTAATTACGGGAGTTGTACCGGAACGGACGAAATTTGTGAAGCATGTTCGGTGACTGGTTGTACGATGGGTTCTAAAATATATGCGGGCGGTAACGGAACAGTATGCAATCCAAATGGGTGTACGGGCGACTGCCATGAAGCATTGAAAGTGTGTTATACAGAATACCCATGTATTCCTGACCCAATGCCCCTGCCAACCAGTTATTGTTCGGGTTACTGTTTAGACTCGGAAGGTATCCCATATCCGTGTCCTATACATTGCGAGGTTACATTGACAATTGTGAATTGTTATATCTGCGATAGGGACACCTACCACCCAGATGAACATAAAGTACCAAATGATTCTTGTGGAAGTTAATACCTATATTTAATCTGATTCATAGTCAAGTAGAGACATTTAGAAAGGAGCCGAATAATGGTATCAGTAAATAGTTCTTGCAAAAGAATGACTATCGTAGCATTGGTTATAATGGCTATTTTAAGTTTTGTTAATCCGGTAATTGGTGATAATATTGGGGCATTTCAAAAAATAGATCCCAATAAAATTCCAGATGTATTGGCAATGCTGGCTGCGACTACGTACGAAAATTATGAAAAGATAAAAACATTGAAAGGGCAAGTTTCATTTGGGGATATGATTATTTACCGGGGCGTATATGCGGCAGATCGTCTTAAGCAAAATGCAGGTATCACAATCAAAGAACCAAATGAACTTGCCGATATTTCTGAAGGCGTAAGCGAATTCAAAATGGATTTGAAAAAAAACATTTTGTTTAAAAATGTGAAATGGCCGAATCCAGACAATTTTATTGATTTCAATAGCAATGCAATATATCCGTCATTGTCTGGGGCCAAAGAGAGAACAAATATTATTACAAATGAATATGAACTTGAAAGCTATCCATATACCATGGAAAAAGACGGGACTGTCTTAAGTAGGATCGCCGAAAAACGAAAGTTAAATAAATCTGGAATAATTAAGGATGAGTCCGACCCACGGATTTGTTTTGCTATAGGCAGACCTGTATGGGAACTACTATCGCAGTTTTCAGATGGTCTCCGCAACTATTACCGAGGCGATGTTAATGTTTTCTATGATGTGGTTCTTGAAAAGAAACAAACCGCAAAAGGTTCTTCCTATCGTGTACAACTGAAAAATCCAGGAGCGACCCAACCGTTTGAGGTATTTGTTCTTGATGGCGAAAAGGGCTTTAATCCTACATATATTGAAGTAATAAATGATAATGGCGTAAAAATATCTGAGATTACAACAGATTTTAATGAAATTAATGGAATCTTTCTGCCGATACAGAGACAAGTGCTTCAATATGATGGAAACAGTGGTCTTTTGAGGCGACAATCAGATTCGACTTTTAGAGATTTGCAAGTTAATATATCTTTCCCGGAGAATACCTTTTCGATAAATAATCTTGGCTTAAAAAATGGCGAAAAATTCGTCGACAAAATCGCAGGTAAGGAATACAAATACCAGGACGCGAATCTTGTTCCGATTGCAGAGCCGAACAATTTGCCAGAGCCGAACAATCCGTCAAAATGATAGCGGATGAAATAGTTTGTTTCCAACTGGCCTTATTTTGAATACGCCTCCCGTGAGGAACACCTAACGGCGTGCGGCTAATTACAGCGAGGCAATTATTTAAGCGTGTTTTTTTGCGACGGTTACGACTTGTCTGCCGACTTTAAGCCCCTATTTTACCCCGGGGTAAATGATATTTTCCCGGTGTTCGAGGAAAAGCCCCCAAAGTCATACCAACAAAGCGGCCTGGCGTGGCCAATGGCCGCAACCAAATACTAAGCACGAAATCCTAAATCCTAAACAAATCCCAATCACCAAAACTCAAATCTCAAAACAAACTGCAATATATTACCAACACAGCATTTATGACAATCTTCTTTTGAAAACAAGCATAGAAAACAAGAAGTTGAAGGATAGCGGCACAAAATAGTTGACAAGGGGGGGAGGTAGTGATAGTTTTGTGAGCGGTAAGAATTCGTGGCCCTATTGTGCTTAAGGATTAAGCAGGGTAATGGGAATTTATGGAGAAAAACCGTTCCGCCATTGGCGGACAAGTTGTAAGGAGGTCGAAGAATGGAATCTTATCTGAGATTTTCGATTATTGTTCTTGTATGCGGTCTTTGTGTGCCTGCTATTGCGGCACAGCCGGGTAACACCGCACAGGTGGAGGCTGTTCCGGCGGCAGAGGCAAATGCTCTGAATCTGCCGGCGTTTCCGTTCCTGGCGGAGATAACAGGCGATGACGTGTACATTCGGTCAGGCCCGGGCACCCAGTATTATAATACCGGCAAGGCCAGGAAAGGCGACAAGGTCAAGGTCGTCGGCAACAAGTTCAGCTGGCTTCAGATAGTTGCTCCGGCGGGCAGTTATTCCTGGATTTCCAAGCAGTATGTCCAAATCGACCCGCGGAATAATACAAGCGGGGCGGTAATCGGGGACGCGGTTCGCGTTTACGCCGGCTCGGACGAGGTTCAACCGTTGCACTCGACGTCGATGCAGATAAAACTCGATAAGGGCGACAAGGTAACGATAGTTGGCGAGGAAAAGGACGGCCACTGCAAGATAGCTCCTCCAGAAGGGGCATATTTGTGGGTGAGCAGTCAGAATGCCAAGCCGCTTGGGACGCTGATGGCTCCGACTCCTGCAGCACCGGCGATGACGACTTCGACAATGCCGGCGACGGCCCATCCTGTTCCGGCGACGCGTTTCCCGACGAATCCCGGTTCGCTTAAGCCGCAGGGGTCTTTGCCGAATGAGCCGAATGAACCGAATATGCCTTCACCGGCCCCGGCTCCCATAACACTGGAAGAGCAGAGGATGGGCCAGGTGCATTTACTCAAGGAAAAAGTTGAGGCGGAACGCGCAAAACCAGCGGCGGACCAGAACTTCGCGGGTATCAAAAAAGAGCTTATGGATGTTGCGGGCGACAAGCAAAGCCCCAAGGCGGCGCATAACGCACAGAGTTTGCTGAAGATGATTGAGAGATGCGAGCTTTCGCAGGATGTTGCCAAGGCGGTAAAGGTTCAGGAAGAGCAGTTCGGCAAGACTCAACAACAGATAGAGAGCGCTAAAAACGAGCAGCTTTCCAAGGTCGAAGACAAGAGCATATTCGCGGTTATCGGTAAGCTTCTGGAATCGCCTTTGTTCGCGGAGACGCCCGGCGCGAGGTATTACCGCGTGGTTGACGAGAAGGGCAAGACGCTGTGTTACGCCCGGCCCACCGGTGCGGCGACGAACGTGGATTTGAGCAAATTCGTCGATAAAAAGGTCGGGCTCGTGGGGGCAATCGAGGCGAACACCGAAATGGGTGAGGCGGTAGTGCAGTTCACGAATATAGTAGAAGTTCAGTAAAGGCCGGAATAAAAAAGGGAGACACGGCGATTTATAATCGTTTTTTTGTCACCCGCCTCCCTGTTGCAACGTGTCTTTTTGTCCCGTTTTAACGGGAGTTGGCGAACATCGCCTGTCTGCACGTGCAACAACATTATAGTAGCAAAAACCGCCTTCCGAGTCAAGTAAAAACCGGCGTCAAAAGGCCTTATTTAGGCGAGCGGGAAGGTTTTAGCGGGGGAAATAATTTCTGAAGAAGCGAGGTCAGGCAGGGCTGTTTTTGGTTGTAAAAAACAAGACCGTTCTTTATACTTGTACAACTTGAAAAAACCCGTGAGTTAACATTTTCGGAGCGACAAAATGAGTTTGATGGTATGGTTTCGCAAGCACAACCGCAAAATAATGGCCTTTGTAGTTATTGCGCTGATGATTGTTTTTACAATCGAGCCGATGATGAATTACTTCAGCTCGTCAAGGACGGGCGAGGGGAAGTTAATCGCCTATTACGGCGACGGCAAAAAGATAAGCAGGCAGGATGTCGCGATGGCGAACCAGCAGATTGAGATATTGAGGATGCTGGGTATAGAGTCGATACTCAGACCCGAAGACCCGCGTCTTGGGTCAACGCAGGACCTGCGGATAGTTTTACTCGGGGAGTTGATTTTCCCGGAGCGTTCCAATGCCGTCGAATCAATCAGCAGGATAAAGCAAATTGTGAGTATGGACAATTACAGCGTGTCCGATAAGCAGATAAACGGGATTTACACAAAGCCGCACCCTGCCAGTATATACTGGCTTTTGCTTACCAGGGAGGCCCATGAGGCGGGGGTGCGAACGCCGATAGAGAACGCGAAATCGCAACTTGAGATGCTTTTGCCGCGGCTGAACCGCGGGGCGACATACTCGCAGATTATCAGCGTGATAGAGAAGCGAAACCGAGTTTCCGAGGAGCAGGTGCTCGATGCGTTCAGTGATATGACATCGGTCATCGAATACTGCAGGACGATTTGCGCGACGGAGAACAGGACAATTCAGCAGGTTCTTAACCAGACAAACCTGCGGCGGGAGACCATCGATGTCAACTACGTTGTATTTGGAGCGGACACGTTTGCGAATGAGTCGTTTAAGCCGGGGGCTGACAAGATGGAGGAGCAGTTCGAGAAATATAAGGGGAATTTTGCCGGCGAAGTAAGCGAAGACAATCCATACGGTTTTGGTTACAAGCTGCCCGACCGGGTGTGTCTCGAGTATATCGCTGTGCGACTGGATGACGTGGCCTCAACAGTGAAGCCGTTAGCGCAGCAGGAGGTGGAGGAGTATTACCAGCAGCATTTAACGCAGCCGCCTATTGCATATACTGCCTATTCGGACCCCAATGACCCCAATTCGGAATTAGTGCGGAAAACCCGCAGTTACGCGGAAGTGGCATCGATGATATCGAAAGGGCTTTACCTGCAAAAGGTTGATTCAAAAGCTGAGCGGATATTGCTTGATGCCAAGTCGATTACCGAGGCCAATTTATCCGGAATCGAAGCTGAACAGAGCAAGTTGACCGATGAACAGATTAAGAAGGGGTCTGTTGATTACGCGAAGGTGGCGGCGGAGCTTAGCGAGAAGCACAAAGTCAAGGTGTACGCCGACAGGACGGGGTTGTTGAGCTCATCTGATATCCAGCGTGATAAGAATCTTAGCTCGCTATACGCTGGAGGAGCAGGCATTACGGAATCGTCTTTAGCGCGAGTGGTATTTGCGGTCGAGCAGTTGAAGACGAGCGAGCTTGGTCCTATGGATGTGAAGGTGCCTCGGCTTTATGAGAATATCGGCCTGCTGAAAGACGCCCGCGAGAGGACTGGCGACTATGCCGGTGCAAATATGATGCTGGTTCGAATCGTGGCGGCTGAAAAGGCGGTCGAGCCGAAAAATATAAACGAAAAGATTGATAGACACGGCGTTCGATTCGGCCAGCCGGATGCGGCCGGTGAGGATTCGAACACGATAAGAGAATTAGTAATTGGAGACCTGAAACGGCTCGCGGCGATGAATAAGGCCAAAAGAATAGCCCGGGAGTTTGCTGCTTTGGCGGTGAAGGGCGGGTGGGATAACGCTGTCGATAAACTCAACAGGTTTTACGGCAAGGGCAAAGACGACCCCAATACGATACCGGGCAAAGGACATACATTTACGCTTAACATGCGAAGCGGGCTTCGAAGAATCAGCAATTTGGAGATTGACGACCTCATGATGCGCTATGAGGGCAACCCGATGGCCCGTGTTCTTATCGACGGGGCAAAACGGGAAAGCATACTTGTGGATAAGCTTTACGCTCTTGTGCCGGAGGACAGCAATACGCTGGCCAGGCCGGGGGCAATTGTGGAGTACCAATCAGGTATGTGCTATTACTGTCTCGAGAGTATGACTATTCACCGGCTTTATCAGGAGATGTTTGATATAACCAAGGCGGCGGAGGTTGTCAGGGACGAATTTGTCGATTCTCAGGCGCTGGCGTTTATATATTACAACCCAAAGAACATAGTGACGCGTATGAAGTTTGTGGACTTACAAGAGCGGCAGGGCGTGGCCGAGCCTAATTCGGTTCCTGCCGATAATAATCGAACGGACAAATAGCCGTGACATACCGTAAAACAGAAATCGATAAAAACCCGTGGCCGCTTATGTTTCTGGTGGGACTGGCGGGGTGGTTTTTGCCGGGTGGCGGATACCTTGTGCTGAAAGAGACCTGGCGTGCGCTGATAATATTTGTGGCGGTAACCGCAACGTTTGCAGCGGGACTGTATATCGGCTCTATTGGTGTGGTTGACCCCATCGGTTACAGGTTGTGGTATGTGGTACAGATGATGAGTTCGCCGTTAGTGGCGATTATCGGATATCATACCCAGGGCGGCGGTTTCCCGGTTTACGGTCGTCCCATCGAAATGGGCCAGATATATACCAGCACAGCGGGATTACTTAACCTGCTTTGCATAGTTAATGCTGTGTATATGGCGTATATTCGCAAGACACAGGACGTGGAGCAATAGGCATGCTGGCACTTGCGGCAATTGTGATGGCAGAGTTCACTATACCTGAGGAGATTGGGACTAATCCCCGGTCTTTACTGCTGCTTATTCCCCTGCTGGTGTCGATAGCGGTGATATATAAGGCGACCAAAGTGTCGAGGGTTTCGGCGGGCAACTTTCTTAAGGAATCGGCGTTGTTATTCGGCTCGATACTGGTCTTTATGGTGATAACGGCGCTGGCACTGATGGCCGTGGCTCGGTTTGTTGTCGGGTAATCGCAGGCATAACCGGACTATTCGGCTTCCTTGCAATAATCCTTTATTACGCCCAGTTCAACGAGAGCATTGAGAGCGGCTTTCTGTTCCGCCTCTTTTTTGTTATTGCCCCAGGCGCTGGTAAAATGTCGCTGGTTTATCACTACCTGTGTTTCAAAGCATTTATTGTGGTCCGGGCCTTTTTCGTCCAGAAGCTCATAAGCGGGCGTCGTGTTGAAATGCTGCTGGGAATGCTGCTGCAGGATTGATTTGAAATTGCCCTGTGCCTGCTCGATGTGGGCTTTTTCGATGATGGGGTCGAAGTTTTTCAGGATGAAATTTTGTGCCGGCTCAAAGCCGCCGTCGAGATAAATAGCGGCGATAAGGGCTTCGAGCAGACCCGCCGCCAGCGAATGAGTGAGCGACTGGCTGCCCGCCATACCCTTACCGACTTTGAGGAATTTGTGCAGGTTAATCTGGCTGGCGACCTGGGCGCAGGTTCCGCGGGAGACGAGCATGCTTTTCATTTTTGTGAGGTCGCCTTCGAGATAATCCGGCGAGCGGTCAAAAATAGTTC